>JAPVWS010000376.1 GCA_027493295.1 Candidatus Versatilivorator vitaminiformans
GGACCGATGGCAATGTACTGTCCGTCCCTGGTCTCGTATGCCCGGTAATTGGGGGCACCGCCGTCCAGGGTGTTCTCGGCTCGGCCATCGGTCCACTGGCCGGCAGCCCGCAGGCCGTAGACATAGGTCATCTGGGAGGCCGCGCCATCCACCATGGCCGCGTCGATCACCTGCCCTTTGCCCGAAGTCTTGGCCTCCAGCATCCCGGCCACCAGGCCCAGGGCCAGGTAGACCCCGCCGCCGCCGAAATCCCCCACCAGGTTGAGGGGCGGCACCGGCAGTCTGCCCTGCTCTCCGATGCCGTGCAGGGCGCCGGTCAAGGCGATGTAGTTGATGTCGTGGCCGGCAGCCTGAGCCAGGGGCCCGTCCTGCCCCCATCCGGTCACCCGCCCGTAGACCAGCCGGGGATTGCGGGCCAGGCAGTCCTCGGGTCCCAGCCCCAGGCGTTCCATCACCCCCGGCCGGAATCCCTCGATCAAGCCGTGGCTGCCGGCGATGAGCTTGAGCGCGGACTCCCTTCCCTCCCGATGCTTCAGATCGATGGCCACCGATCGCCTGCCCCGGCACAGCAGGTTGTATCGGTGCCCCATGAGTATCCCCAGGTGGGACTCCTCCACCCGGTCGACGCGCAGCACCTCGGCTCCCATGTCCGACAGCAGCATGGCCGCCATGGGCGCCGGCCCGATACCCGCAAACTCAACGATCCTGTAGCCTGCCAAGACTCCCATGTGCCTGTCCTCGCCTTTTTCCTGTTCCGGAGTGTCCCGGCTCAACCTACCTTGGCAGAGGCCGCCAGCGGATGGCCTGCATGCGGGCCGGGAGGTCCTTCCCTTTCCGCTCCCCCACGATGGACAGGATCATGCCCGGTTTTCCGTCGGCCAGCTCAGGGGGGAGAACACAACTGGCGGAGTACCCGGGTTTGGTCACATGATCGTTGATGTACCACATGCCCTTGAGTGTCTGCCCCTCCTTTGGAAAGCTGCGCCGCCGGCTTTCCTCGAAGGTGAACACGCCGTCGTCGGCGTTTTTCAGGGCGGTCAACACTTCCTCCCAGTTGGGAGCCGCCACGGTGTTCAGGTAGTACAGTTCATCTTCCCAGGTGTAGCCGCCGTCCCGGCTGACCTTGGCCCGCTCGCCCCCGTGCAGAGCCGGCAGGCGGTGAACGTACATGAGGACGATGCGGCCGTCGGGAAGCTGGACGGCCGACCCGTGCATCTCGTCCAGCAGGTGGGTCACCGCCCGGGGGTTCTTCCAGGTGATGCCGCCGTCGTCGGAGTCGGCCATCAACAGGTTCTTTTCGTAGGAGCTCAAGCGGTTGCGGTGGTGATCGTAGTAGCTGGTGGCCCACTGCCAGAGCCGCCAGGGGGACTCGTTCCTGTAGAACTTCTCCCACTCACCCGGGGCCCGGGAGGGATTGTGGCGGGCCACCGCCAGCAGTCGCCCGGAATCGAGCTGAATGAGAGCGGGTTCCCCGCCCGGAACAATGGGATAGCCCTCCGACCAGGTGCGGCCGCCGTCCTCTGACCGATAGGCATAGACCGTATGGGGGGCTCCCGGGCGGGGATGGCCGATGGGCCAGACCAGCGTCCCGTCCTTCATTTGAGTCACCGGACCCGCCTGAGGCCCGGTCACCGGGATGAATCCCAATGCCGTCCAGGTGCTCCCCTCATCCTGGGAGCGGTACATTCTCAGCCCGCCCGGCTCACGGGTGGCGTTGAGAAAGGTGCCGTCGGGAAGCACCGACAGCAGCGTCTTGCTGGCGTGGATGATTTTCCAACTGCGCCCCCCGTCCCGGGTGACGGCCACCACCCCTGCCTTGAGCCCGGCATAGATGGCCCCCTGCCGGGTAACCGTCAGGTTGGCTTGAGGATCGGCAAAGAAATCCTCATTGTCCCCCCAGGGAATCCAGACCCGCTCCGCCGCAAGCTGGTGGACTCGCCCCCGGCGGGAATAGGTCACGGCCTGAAGATCGCGGTGCATGACCGGATGGACCACGAACAGGTAGTCCTCCAGCCCGATTGGCGCTCCCGAGCGGGAGCGGACTCGTGCGCGAAACTCTCCCACCCGCTCGAAGGGATAGCTCAGCTTCCGTTCCCGATACCCGGGCGGCACCGGCTCCGGAAGGCGCTTTTCCAGGACGCCGGCTCCCTCCAGCGTCTCGATTTGCAGCCTCAATTCCTCGCTCCGGGGGGAGCCACTACTGTTGTAGCTGGCCAAGACCAGCTCCAGGGGTTCGTCCACCAAGTGAAGCATGGGCGGCTGGCGGCGCCCCGCCAGCACGGCTTCCACCGGATAGCGCGTCCGGAACTCGGAAGCCCGCGGTCCCTCCTCGAGCTGAACGGCGTCCACCCAGGCCCTGCCGGGACCCTGGCCGCCAACCACCAGGTCGACCACCCCATTGGAGACCAGGTGCTCCACCACGAAGGTAAACCGGTACCGTTTCCAGTCCCCGGACAGGTCCATGGGTTCACTTTGGGCGTCGGGACCCGACATGGACAGATATTGGCCGTCGGAAGCCCCCGGGTCCGGCTGTCTCCAATCCAGCGGTCGGGTCCACAGGCACAGCCTCACCCAGGCGGCTGGAACCTCGCTCCGCACATAAGCCGAGAGGGTGTAGACCTGGCCG
>JAPVWS010000377.1 GCA_027493295.1 Candidatus Versatilivorator vitaminiformans
GCCATCGGAGGGCAGAGCTACGACTACCTGGGATACCTTTCGTTTCTGAGGGAGAAGAAGTGGGGCTGGAGTCATCTCGAGACGGCAACGCCGGAGCAGCTCGAAGGGATAGCGGCCCGCAAGGATCACCCGGCGCGGTTGTGGCTGCGGGCGGCTCTGGTCGACACCAGCGCCAGCTTTTTCATGGTGGTCTTTATCGGCGCCTGCTTTGCCATTCTAGGAACGGTGATATTGCAGCCGGACCAGCAGGTGCCGGAAGGCCTCCGCATGTTGACCTACCAGGCAGCCTTCCTCACCACCCTCCATCCCTGGCTGCTGCCCCTCTACCATCTGGCCGTTTTCCTGGCTTTCTTCGGAATCCTTTACGGAGGGCCGGAACTTTCCTATCGAGTTCTATTCGAATACCTGAAGTCCATGCCGCGCTTCCGGAACAGGCTGCCGTTGCGGGGTCTGAGAACCGGCTGGATTCTCTGGGCCCTGGGAGGGGGCATTCTGGTTCTGTGGTGGAGCCGGTTCAATCCCGAGGTTCGCCTGTTGGATATCGTGACCCCGGCCGGCATCTACACCGGCGTGCTCTCCTGCGGGTTCTATGCTCTGGCCAACTTGTGGGTGGACCGCCGCTTTCTGCCCCTTCCCTTGCGAATGGGAAGCTGGCTGGTGGCTCTCAACGTCGCCTCCGCCATCGCCCTTTCCAGTTTCGGACTCAAGGCGCTTTGGGACTACGATCAGTTTCGGGGCTACCTGGTGCTGGCTCTGTTCCTGGCTCTCTGTTTCCTGTTGGCCAGACTGTTGCGATTCGCGGATCGTGCGGCGCTTCCCCATGAGACCGACGCGAGCCGTGAGGTACGCGAACCCAATCCCTGAGATGGAGAAAACGCCATGAAGCTGGGGGTCATTTCATCGAATCTGATGCAGTATGAGTTCGAGGACGGCCTGCGCTACGCGCGGGAGCTCGGATTGGGGGCCGTCGAGGTGGGAGCCTGCGGCCTTGCCAGCAACCGGAAGTACTGCGATCGAGAACGGCTGGTGGCCCACCGGGACGAAATTCCTGGCTGGCTCGAGGCCTTTGAACGCAATGAACTCGAAATCAGCGCGCTTATCGGACATGGGGCTCCGCTGATGCCCGACAAGGCGATTGCTCAAGAGTATTCCCGGCAATTCCGGCAGACCTGCCAGCTCATGGAGTGGGCGGGGATCCGCCGGATGACCCTGCTGTCAGGTCTGCCCGAGGGCGCGGAGGGCGATCGAACCCCGGTTTGGGTTACATTTGCCGATCTTCCCTTTCTGCGGGACACGGTGGAGTGGCAGTGGGAAAAACGATTGATTCCCTATTGGCGGGAGCACGGCAAGATCGCCGCCGATCACGGGGTGACCCTCTGCTTTGAGATGCATGGCGGGGACCTGATTCACAACCCGGTGACGCTCAAGAGGCTCCACCAGGAAATCGGACCGGTGGTGGCCTGCAACTTCGATATTTCCCACATGTGGTTTCAGAGCATCGACCCCTGCGAAGCGGTCCGCTATCTGGGCGACCTGGTCCAGCACGTGCATGCCAAGGATACCCATATTCAGGCGCACAATGTGCGGCTGAGGGGCTTTAACGACTCGGCCTCAGTGGAATCCCCCGAGCAACGGCCCTGGAACTTCACCATTCCGGGTTGGGGTCACGGGGAGTCTGACTGGAAGGAGTTCGTGACCGCCCTGCAGTTTGCGGGCTACGACCACGTCCTGTCCATAGAGATGGAGTGTGAATACCTCAATGTCGAGGAGGGACTGAAGAAGTCGATTGATTTCCTCAAGCCCATCGTGTTCGAGAAGGAGCCGGGCCCGAAGTGGTGGGAGCTTGCCGGCATGAGCGATGCCGGCAGCTTGTGGAAGGAGGACTAGCCCGCCTTTCTCGCCAGGGGGCGCCCAGCACCGTGTGTTGTAGGCTGAAGACTCCATACAAAGCACTGCAAGAGGTTAATGACCAACACATTTTTATCGAATGCTCAGCGGCCTGGTGAGAAAGGCGGGCTTGGGATGTCGCTGGCGATCGAGTGGGTGGGACTGGCCTGTTTCAGACTGTGGCAGGACCAAACGCCTGTGCTCGTGATGGATCCCTATACTCCATCAGCCGTAGGGGTGGGGGGGCCGGATGTGCCGTTCCTACGGGCTGACCGGGTGATCGTCAGTTCTCTCACCGACCGGGGTCACGCCTGCATTCAGGTGGTTGAAGGGAATCCTCCCGTGATCAATGCCCTGGACCTGGCCGAGGGCCGCGGTCGGGCGGAGATCAACGGAGAGCCGATTGTGACCCTCAAGGCAGCCGAGGCTCCGGACCATCCGGAAGGCGCCGATGACAATGCCTTGTATGCCTTCAGGGCCGGAGGCCTTTGGATTCTGCACATGGGAGACCTCGGGTATGGGTTGAGTGCCGCCCAGTTGGCTCCCTTTGCCGGTCGTTGCGATGTCTTGTTGGCCATCGTCGGTGAAAAGCTCACTCTCACTCTGGACGAGTTGGACCCGATGATCGAGATTCTCCAGCCCAAGTGGATCCTTCCGATGCACTACTACCTCCCTCCCATTGACGGGGACATGACGCCGGTGGAAGTCTTTCTGAAGAGGCGCCCCCGAGACCCGGTGGTCCATGTGAGGCACCACACCGTGCCGCTGCCGCCCCCCCGTTTCTCCACCGATCGGCCTACCCTGGTCGTGCTGGAACCCTCTGGCTATCGACCAGGGCTTTCAGGAGGATGACTCTGAAAATACCTGGCGAAAGCGCTCCAGGGCCAGATGGCTGTCGCCCTCCGGAAAGGCCTCCAATCCCACCGTGCCGTTATAGGCGATCTCCCGGAGAGCGGCAGCCACCCGGGGATAGTGGATCTCGCCCGTGCCGGGCTCGTGGCGCCCGGGGACGTCCGCCACATGCACGTGCCCGATGATTTCTCGATGGTCTCGAATCGCCTGGACGACGTTGCCTTCCTCCACCTGGGCGTGGTAGACATCGACCAGCAGCCGGACGCGCGGGCTGTTGACCTGCCGGATCAATCGAGCCCCGTCTTCCAGGTGGGGGAACGGGTAACCGGCGTGGTCGACCTTGGTGTTGAGCACTTCGAAGTTATACGATACATCTTCCTTTTCGGCGATTTCCGCCAATTCGCACAGGCACCGGTAGGCGGTAATCCACAGGTCCGCGGGATGCTCGGCGATGGCGTGCACCACCCGGCCCTCTCGGTCGAGCTCGCCGGAAGCGACGGCCAGGTTCCTGCATCCGATCCTCCGGGCCACCGAAAGGTTTCTCCTGGCGCCTTCCAGGAAGGTCGCCACCCCGTCGGGGTGAACCATGCTGCCTGCACCCCACCCCGGCATGGAAGCGATTTGAATGTCCGGATCGGCCGCGATGGCATCCAGCGCCTCCTCTTCCCAGCCCCAGAGTTCCACCGAGAAACCGGCAGCCGCGACTTCACGGACCCGCTGCCGGAAGGGGAGATTCGGAAAGACAGTGCCTTCGCAGACGGAGAGTTGGAACATGCTGGCTCCTTTCGGTGCTGGATGACGGGTCGAACGGCTGCTCGCGTCCGATTCCTCCAGCTTGCAGACCGGGTCGGTCCGCTCGGTCCTACGCTTTCCTGGATACCGCGCAGTGGACTCTACGCCACCCCCGGCGGGTTTGCAAGGATCAGCTCCGGCTGTGGTGTCCAGCCGGCGCCCCAGAAGTCAATCCATTGAAGGGTTGCTGAAAGGAAGGAATCGATGAGCAGTCGCTTGAGGGAGTTGCTGAAGACTGAGGAAATTCTCTACGGGGTCATCTGCCGCGATACCACCATGACCGACCTGGAGTTGATGGCCCAGCTGGGCTACTCCGTCGTCTTTCTGGATCTGGAGCACGGTCCGCAATCGACGGCGGAGGTGCTCAGGTTGGGCCGGACGATTGCTCATCTGGGAATGGTACCGATGGCCCGCATTCCCGAGATGACACGGACCCACGTGCAGCGGCTTCTGGATGGAGGCATGGAAATCCTGACCTTGCCCGATGTCAGGAGCGCCGCTCAGGCCGCCCGGCTGGTGCAGTTGGGCAAGTTTCCCCCATTGGGCGAGCGAGGCGTGTCGAGTTCCTCGGCCGGCACCGGCTTCACGCTCGGAAGCGATCCCAGGCGTGCGCTCGGCGAGGCCGACCTCAGGACTTCCCTGATGGTGATGATCGAAAGCGACGAAGGCTACCAGGCCCTGGATGACATTCTCGAGGTGGAAGGGATCGACATGCTGACCGTAGGAGAAATGGATTGGTCGGTCAGCCTGGGTCTCTTCGGTCCGGAGGCCAAGCGGTCTCTGGCTCCCAAGATCGAACGGGTGCTGGAGGCAGGCCGCCGCAGCGGCAAGATCCTGTCGATGGGCGGAGGGCACCCACAACAGGCGCTGCAGTATCGAGCCCTTGGGGTCCGCCTCTTTTTTGTGGGCGTGGATGTCAACCTGAAGCGCAAGATGCTGTCGGAATCGCTGTCCGCATTCAGGGGAGTGCTCGGCTGAGAAATACGGGCTGCCATCCGGTCGGCTCAGAGCATGCCGAGCGGCACCTCGTGGTCGGGAGCGGGAAAGGCTTGATCGATGGACTTGAAGTCCTCGTTGGAGAGTTCCCAATCCAGGGACCGGCTGTTTTCCCTCACATGTTCCTCCCGGCTCGCCTTCGGAATGGTGAACACCCCCGGATGGCGGGTCAGGAAATTCAGAACCACCTGCCTGGCCGTTCGTCCCCGTTTCCGCGCGATGGCCGCCAACACGCCTCCGCCTCCGCTTTCCGGCGAGGGGAAGCTTGAATGGCCGAAGGGGCTGTAAGCCACCACGGCGATCTGTTGCTCGGCGCAGTAGGGGAGAAGCCCGTACTCGATGCCCCGGTCCCCAAGGTGGTAGAGCACCTGGTTGCAGGCCAGTCGTTCATGGCGCAGCGCTTGCTGGGCTTCTTTCAATTCCTCCAAGTCCAGGTTGCTGACCCCGATGAACCGGACGCAACCCCGCTGCACCAGGGTCTCCATGGCTCGCATGGTTTCCCTGATGGGGTGACGGCCGCTCCAGTGGAGCAGGTACAGGTCCAGGCTGTCCGTTCGGAGCCGCTTCAGACTTCGCTCGCAGGCCCTCAAGGTGCCGTCGTAGGAAGCGTTGTAAGGGAGCACCTTGCTCACCAGAAAGACATCGCTCCTCCTGGCGCCGATTGCTTCCGCCGTCAACTCTTCCGCCCGGCCGTTACCGTACATCTCGGCGGTATCGATGTGAGTCAGCCCCAGGTCAAGCCCCAGTTGCAGCGCCGCCACCGCCCGCTGCTCCTGAGCCTGACTGCCTTCGATCATCCAGGTCCCCTGGCCGACAATCGGAACCTCAACACCAGTCCAGCCGAATTTTCGTTTGGTCATGGGCATTATTGGTCGTCACATTTCGTCCGGTCGCTGAGAATGGCGCCTTGGGCTTCGAGTAGTTCGGTTTCCTTATCGCTGTAACCGACTTCGCGCATCACTTCCCGAGTGTGCTCTCCCAGCAGCGGCGCTCCTCGGGTCAACGAGGCCGGCGTCGCCGAAAACTTGACCGGCGTCCCCAAGGTTGCTACCGGACCCAACCGACTGTGCGGGACGTCGGTCACCATGCGGCGCGCCTTCACTTGCGGGTCGGCATGCATGGCCGCGATGGAGAGCACCGGTCCTGCCGGGATCCCCGCGGCTTGGAACTTTTCCAGCCATGAAGCAGTGGTTCGAGATCGAAAGTAGGGAGTCAACAGCTCGACCAGCGCGGCCAGGTGATTCATACGCCCGGCATTGTCGGCGAATCGCGGATCGCGTCCCAGTTCCGACGCTCCCAGAACCTCCAGCAACCGCTCCCAGTTGGCCTGGTTGGCGGCCCCCACGTTGACCCAGCCATCCCGGGTTTCAAACGATTGGTAGGGAGCCATCAGGGGATGGGCCGACCCCATCGCCGTTGGGGAGAAACCCGTCGCCAGGTAGATTGCCGACTGCCAGTAGGTGTGAACGATTCCGGCTTCCAGCAGGGACGTGTCCACCAGTTGCCCCTCTCCGGTCCGCTGCCGGTGAGCATAGGCCGCAACGATTCCAAGGGCCGCCAGGATGCCTGCGGTGATATCCGTCATTGGGGCCCCAACCTTTACCGGAGCCCTCCCGGGCCCTTCACCGGTAATGCTCATCAATCCGCTCATTCCCTGGGCAATGAGATCGAATCCTCCCCGGTCGGCGTAGGGCCCGGTC
>JAPVWS010000378.1 GCA_027493295.1 Candidatus Versatilivorator vitaminiformans
GTCTTCCATGTTACGGATCGTCTCGCTGGAGGGTGCCGTCATGGGTGGCCGGAAAGGGGTGCCGGGGGGAGAGAGCGGGGAACGACGGCCAGGCTTGATCAGGTCGCTTGAACGATTGTGAGATACCTGTGGAGGCAATTCTCCAGGCCGTAGTCGAGGGAATCCACGGCGATGGCATGGCCGATGGAAACTTCGAGGATTCCGGGGATGGTCAGGAAGAGGCTCAGGTTCTTGAGGTTCAAGTCGTGTCCTGCATTGACTCCCAGGCCGAGTTGCCGGGCATGGAGCGCAGCGCTCCGGTAGTTGTGCAGTACTTCGTCCTGAGAGCCTCCTCCGAACGCATCCGCATAGGCCTCGGTGTAGAGCTCGATGCGATCGGCGCCCGTTGGCGGTACCCGGTCCACTTGAGCCAGGTCAGGGTCCAGGAAGAGGCTTGCACGGATTCCGGCTTCCTTCAGGTCCGCGATGATGGGCTGAAGTCGGATTCCGTCCCGGTGCAGGTCCCATCCGTGATCGGAGGTCAGTTGCTGGGGAGCATCGGGGACCAGCGTGCACTGGGTGGGCTTGACCTTCTTCACGATGTCTAGAAAAAAGGGCGTTGGATTTCCTTCGATATTGAACTCGACCGATTGCTCGGCGGCTACCGCGGCCAGATCGAACACATCCTGGTATCTCGTGTGGCGCTGGTCGGGCCGGGGATGAACGGTGATACCGTGAACACCGGTCCGGATGCAGCGCTGAGCCATGGCGACCAGGTTCGGCAGGTCCTTGTCTCGAGAGTTTCTCAGCAGAGCGAACTTGTTCAGGTTGACGCTGAGCTTGGTCATGGTTTCTTATGGGCTACCGGCCCGAGTCTTTTGTTCACCGACAGGCTGAAGAGGATCCTCTGCACTGTCTCGGCCACTTGCGGAAACGAACGATAGCCTTGGGCGAAAAAGGACTCCCAGACATCCTAATGATCTTGCCTCGGATTTTCCAGGCTTGGATTCAACCCGAAACAGGGGAGAGCCCCATCGGGTTGGCCGTGCCCCCGTCCCCGACGTTGGGTGCGAGCTGGTGAACAATGCTGTCTAACCACAAAAGGCACAATAGTCACCATTGGTGTTTTTGTGCCTTTTGTGGCCATTCCCGGCAAACGTCCCGCTGCCGAATCTTGCAAAGGCTCTACTTGATTGAACATGGATACACAGGATAAACAGGATAGTCAGGACGAGAGGCTGAGGCACAGGAAGCGGACTCGCTCAATGATCGGGTTCGTGCTTGAAGTCCTCCATGAGCTTGGAACCGGGTTTGGGAATCCTTCTTGGAAGCAGGGGCGATCGTTGAACTCAAGACGGTGGAAACTCTCGCCAAATAATCCTGTTTATCCTGTCCATCCATGTTGATAAACCATCTACTGATGCTTGCCCTTGAACCGGTTTCGCGATACCTGGCGCCAGGGAAAGGAGATCGGTCGGGTCAGCTTGATTTTCCGAAGTTCTCCGGCGGGAGACACCTGACGGTTGGTTCAAGAGGAGGGTTCAACTGCGACGCTCAGACGGCTATTGAAAGAACGCTGCCGCCAGACATAGAATGCCTGAGCCGGCGAACGAATCTTTCCGGGGTGGGCGCGAGCGGCCTTGATTGGCTCCAGGGGCTGCGGGTCACAGTTCGTGGCCAGGCCGGCAACGAGAATCGGTAATGCGAATCCCGTCAAGTCATCCTCTGAGTCAACTGTTTCGCCATCTGGTCGGGAGACGATTTTCCCGCGATGCCGGTGTCCGGGATGCCGAGGCCTGCAGCTACGTTTCGGAGGTCCTGATCCGATTCACGCATATCGAGAACCTCTACAAGATTCGCAATGCTCGAGGACGCAGGCTGGAAGATGTAGCCGAAATGCTATTGGAATCCAATCCCCTGCTGGACGGGCGTTCATTCGACCGTGAGCGCGAGTTAAGGCGGCACGTAGGGGACTTCACTCTATTTTTTGCAGGCATCTTTCCGGAACGATTGGAGCACCTGCCTCGACTCAAGCGGCTGTCCCTGGACGTGTTTGTCGACTATATCCGGGCCGGAAAGGAGTCCTACGGTATAGTTTCCGCTTTCAACCTCTTCGAATATCGAAGAGAAGCGTCGCTGTTCCGGCGCCTGGCCGATGGCTTCGAGCAGTGTGTCTACGGTTTGAACCTGGTCAAAAGAGACCTTGAAACCCTGCAACGAAGACATTATGGCCTCTGGCAGCAAGCGTTGGACTAACCCTGTGCCCGAGTTGTCTTCACCGTCGCGTGCGGGGCTTCACTGAGTAATGGAACGGGAGAAGATGATGAGATCCGTTATAGGACTGATGTTGGTAGCCGGACTCCTGGCAGCGTTCTGCCTGCCCTTAACGGGAGCCGAACCCGAGCTCGTCTCGGTGACAAAAATTTGGGATCGGGCGCCCCACAATGCCTTCACCGACCTGATTCGTTTCCGCGACCAATGGCTTTGCACATTTCGCGAAGGCGACTACCACGGAAGCCGGCCGACCCGGGAGGTGATGCCCGAGGGGAAGTCGGGCAGGCCCGGCCAGGTCAGGGTTATCGTTTCAAAGGACGGCGAGCGTTGGGGATCTGCGGCCCTTGTGAGCGAAAAGGGCGTGGACCTGCGCGATCCCAAGCTCTCGGTCATGGAGGACGGCCGCTTGATGCTGCTGGCCGGAGGGTGTATCGACGATCCCCTCAAGGAGGAGCAGTGGGGCTATGTGACTCGGGCGCCGCGAGTGGCCTTTTCCGAGGACGGCCGCCGATGGACGCCGACTCGCAGACTGCTGGCCGAGGACCATTGGTTGTGGAGGGCGACCTGGCACGAGGGCAAGGCCTACAGCCTTTCCAAAATGGGCGAAACACCCAATCCCCGCCGCGGCTTCCTGTACTGGACCCGGGACGGCCTGAATTGGCATTGGTTGACCGAATTCAAGCTCAAGGGAGTCAGCGAGACGACCCTGCGGGTCATGCCGGACGGTGAGATGATCGCCCTGATTCGGCCCCACTACCTGGGCAGAAGCCGACCGCCCTACAAGAAATGGCAGTTCCGCAAGATCGAGCACAGCATCGGCGGGCCCAATTTCATTCGAATTCCGGACGGAAGCCTGTGGGCCGGCAGTCGGCTGAATGGCAAGACGGTCCTGTCGAGGATGACCCCGGAGAGCTTCGAACCGGTGTTGACCCTGCCCAGCGG
>JAPVWS010000379.1 GCA_027493295.1 Candidatus Versatilivorator vitaminiformans
CGTCCCGGAAGCGTTCTCGCGGATGGAACAGTTGGCGGCGCAAGGAGATTGACTTGGCGGGAAAACCCCCTTTCCTGGCGGTGGTCAGTTGGCTCCCCCAGGGCCTGGAGAAGATCGAAGGCTGCGTGGACGGCGTCCGGGTGGTTGCCGGCGAGGACCGCGACTTCCTGATGGAGGCCTTCGCCGAGGCGGAGGTGGCCTTTGTGGGGACCTTTGACGCCGGGCTCCTGCGGGTGGCCAGGAATCTCCGCTGGGTCCACGCCGGCTCGGGCGGCGTGGAAGGCTACATGTTTCCGCAAATGGTGGAGAGTCCCATCACCCTGACCTGCTCCAAGCCCTGCTTCGATTCGACCGGGGCCGAGTACGCCCTGGGAATGATGCTGGCGTTCAGCCGCCGGCTGCATGTCGATCTGAGGCACAGGCCGGACCGCGAGTGGGAATGGTCGGTTCCGGGAACCCTGCGCTCTCGAGGCCAATGGCCCACCGAGCTGAAAGGCAGGACGGTCGGCATTCTGGGGCTGGGCGTGATGGGATCGGAAATCGCCAGGGCGGCCAAGGGTTTCGGCATGCGCGTGATCGCCATGGCCAGAACACGGCGAAGCCCTCCGCCGACCGTGGACCGGTTGCTGGGACCGGCTCAGATGGACGAGCTGCTGGCAGGATCGGATTTCGTGGTCCTGAGTCTCCCGCTCACTCCCGAGACCAGGGGAGCGATCGGCGAGCGGGAACTGGGGAGGATGAAAGACAGCGCCTGCTTGATCGATGTTTCCGGGAGGCCGGCGCTATACGACCTGGAAGCCGTTCGCCGGGCGCTGGTGGAAGGAAGCATTGCCGGAGCTGCCCTGCAACTGGAAGTGCCGCCCCCCGATTCGGCGCTGTGGGAGGTGGAAAACCTGCTGATGTCATTCCACCGCGTCGTCACCCGCGAGGAATACCAGCGTTGCGTGGAGCTGTTCTGCGAGAACCTGCGGCGCTACTGCCGGGGTCAACCCCTGCTGGGACTGGTGGACAAGTCGGCCGGCTATTAGCGTCCTGTCGCGAAAACAAGATTGCCCGCTCCTACCCTGCCCCTCATCCCCGTTACAGCAATCGCTGTTTCTTGAGGAAGTCCCCCAACTGTTCCATCTCGGCGTCGCTGAGGCTGTAGTAGGGGGGTCTTCTCCAGCGCCCGCAGAGCCCGTAGTGCTCGTACATCCCGTGAAACCAGGCGTCAAAGGCTCCCTGCCGCGCCATGATGAACTCGAACAGGGGCAGATCGAAGTTCCGGATGATTTCGACGGCCTTGGCCATGTCGTCGGTCTGGATGGCCTTCCAATAGTCGTGGGACACCTCGGGCTTGAAGGTGATGAAGGTTGAAAGGTATCCGTCACAGCCGAAGGGATGAAGGTTCAGGTGATTCTGCTTCTGCCCGCCGGAAAAGACGGCCCAGTGGTCGTGGACCAGCAGCGCCATCTTCCGGCCGAATTCGCCGCACCAGTCGTCCTTGATGGCCACCACTCCCGGCACCTCGTCCCGCACCCGCTTGAGCGTCTCCAGGCCGAAGGCCTCTCCCCGAGGCACGAAGGTGGCCGTGATGATCATGACCGGCAGCTCGGCTGCAGCAGCCGCATAGTGGTCCACCAGCGTGGAGGTGGTGCAGGAGCCGGCCCAGTCGGGCGGCATCACCATCAGGACGCCGGCCCCGGTCTCCTTGGCGTATCGGGCAAAATCGACCAGCTTGGGAGTTCCCCAGTTCCTTTCGGCAGCCACCACCATGGCCCGCCCGGCGGTCTGCTCGCAAACCACCCGAGTGACCTCGGCGATATCGTCATCGGTCAGGAGGGTATATAGGCTGTCCCCCCAGGTCAGCAGCATGGTGGGGCTGCCGGCCTGGATGGAAAAATCCACATAGCGCCGCAGGCCGGCGTAGTCGACCTGACCGTCCCGCAGAAAAGGGGTCCGGATGGAAGCCACCGGACCGGTCAGACTGTTGCGAATCTCCTGCTTGAGAGCATCCATGGTCGTCTCTTTCTTGTTTGGAACACCCCTGTTTCGCCCCATGTGAGCTGCCCCGTCGTTTGGGGCTACCGGCCGGGGAAGGTTCTGCAACGCCTCCGGGTAAAACAACCTACTCCTTGACGATCAGTCCGAGCAGGGCGCCGGCCACACCCCCCTGCACCACCGTGCCCAGGAACCAGACCAATGCGATCGTGTGAGTAAAGGGCATCACGGCGTAGCTGCCGTAACCCATGCCGATTCCGATGGCCACGCCGAAGAGCAGGCCGTATTGAATGGCCCGACTCAGCTCCTTCCGGCAGATCAGGAACTTGTAGATGCTGACGAACACCACCGCGGAAATCAGCGTCACCACGTAGATCAACCCGATCATGATCTCAGCCGGAGGCCGCCAAAGGTCGGCCGTAGCCCCATATTCACCCATGAGGATTACCTGATGAATGACAATGTCCAGCAACGACCAGGCCAGGAATACAGCCACGACGGCCAGGATAAATCTCTTTCCCATCTCATCTCCTTTTCCTTAACCCGGCAGCAATCCTTGACGACAAAGTGACGCGACCCGCCTCTGTCGTATATGCGAGGAAAAACAATCGTTGCGGTTGTTCAGGAAGCAGCCTGTCTCAGTTCTCCCACCGAATCGACCATCCGACGCACCCGGTCCACGAACCAGTCGGGCGGATGCCTCAACGGCAACCTAGCCGGACCGCAGGGAATCCCCACCAGCGGCATGCAGGCCTTGATAAAGTTGCCTTCCCCCGTGATTCCCTCGCGCAACACTTCAGACAAAGCCCGATTGTACACTTCCTCCGACGCCATGTAGAGGTGAGTGGCCTCCTCGTATTCCCTGGCGCTCAGCGCCTGGAGGATTCTGAGGTTGGTCCTGGGAATAAAGTTGGCAGCTTGGGACACGTATCCGCGAGCACCCAGAATGAAGGACGAGGCCACGAAGGCGCCGTGGAAATTGCAGACGATGTTGAACCGGTCCTTACAGGCGGACAACACCGCCACCAGCTCGCTGTCACTGCTGCTGGACCACTTCAGTCCCACCACGTTTTTCAGCCCGGCCAGCCGCTCCACGAATGCCAGGTCCATGTCGAAGCCGCAGGTCCAGAAGGTATTGTAGGCCGTGATTCCCAGGCTTACGGATTGACTGATGGCGCGGAAGTATTCGAAGGCGTCCTCGGCGGTACTGGCAAAGTACCAGGGAGGCTCGACCTGCAATCCGTCTGCCCCGATTCTCTCGGCGTGCCGGGCCAATTCCACCGAAGTTCGAGTGGACTGATGCGAGATTCCCACGAAAACGGGCAGTCGCCCGGCCGAAGCGTCGACGGCGACCTCGGCAACCGCCTTGCGTTCCTCGGTGGACAGATGCATCTGCTCTCCGCCCGCCCCCAAGGCCACATACACCGCCGTTCCGGTCCGCAACCCTCCGCTGACGAGATAGTCGATACAGGTCCTGATCCTGGGAAGATCCAGCGAATAGTCTTCCTTCATGGGAGTGCAGGCTGCGACGAAAATTCCCTGATACTTCGATTTGGTCTCTTCGCTCTTCGTCATGGTTCTTGCCTTCCCGGGTTTCGTTCGGTTGGTGAACGAGAGTTTCCCCCATACGGGAGTCTTCAAACGGGTGAGTATTTCCCGTGGGGGCTCTTGTGAATGGCGGGTCGACGGCTGCCCTGGATCCGCGCCACTTCGTCTTCAACGGCCGCCACCTGGTCCCGGCTGGTGCAGACTTCCAACTCCAACCGGCACTGGTAGCTCTCGCCCGGCGGCAGGACGACGACGCGCCCCTTTTCCCGCTCGAATCCCTTCAGGTTGGGATAGTTGGTGCCCGGCTCCAGCCCGGTGACGT
>JAPVWS010000038.1 GCA_027493295.1 Candidatus Versatilivorator vitaminiformans
CCCCAAGACAACGCGCACAGTTGCGCTGCGCTGCATCTTCTCCGGGTCTGACGACCTGTAGCACCTGGGAATTCAAAGGCATCCGGTGTCGTATCGGGAGCATGACCGATGGTTACAGATTCTATTAGCTCCACCTTGGAGGTCTACCTCTCTTCCCTTTAAATAGCATCTCAAATCTCTGCCTACAGAATCGTCCCACTGACATGGACCCCGAAGCCGGTCCAACAGAGGCATTTTCCTCCAACAAATTACCTCCCGGGAACTGAAAGAAACCGCCGAGGTCCGATACGACACCATCGCAGGTGTCTTGAACGGGATGACGGAGGAAGGGCGTCTGGTACGGCGCAGAAAGGGCAAGCAGACGGTGTTGTGGAGCCTAGTCGGAGGGGAGATTCCAGGGCGAAGAGAAAGTGGAAAAGGGTCTTCCCAAACTGCTTCCCGTTTTGTAACCGCTTCCCAAAAAACAGAAAAAACCGGAAGCGGTTAGTTACCAGAAATTCATGACTTACCCTATGGAAAACCAACCGCTTCCCATTTCTCCCCGCTTGTACACGCGCGCGGGAAGCGGTTTGTTATCCACAGGCAGGAAAGAAAGCGGAAAATACCAAGCAGAAGCTCCCGGCGAACCCCGACAGTAAAGCTCAATCAGAAGACCGATTGCTGGAACGACAACCATAAAGGAGTGGCCCCTCCAAGAAGACCTGACAGAGTGGCAGGGCGCCCAGACTGTGCGACTCATCGCCCGAAAACCAGAGGAGTCCGAATGTATGAGCGGGTTGAGCAGGTTGTCGTCGAAGCGGGACCAGCTCCATCTCGACGGCTCCCAGCGCGTTCTCCAGCTTTGGGCAACCGGAGACCCGACAGCGGCCAAGCCAGAAGCGGAGGTTCTCTGGCAGGCCATCGCAGAGGCCGATTGGGACAGTGTTGAACGCTATGCCGGCCTCAATCCCGCCCTCAAGAGGATGACCCAGCTCGCGCGGGAAAGCCCGCTGTCAAATGGCCGTGGAATAATCGACCATTTCCACCTCTGGGGGTCAAGGCGGTGCCGTCGGGGGGTGTCCGCCTTACAAACGTGGGGTCGGACACCCGGGCCGGACATGATTTCAACTACCAAAACGCCTCTCTCTCAGAGGGCGGAGCCCCTCGCCGTTGTGGTCGAACGCTTCTCCGAAACGGCGCACTGGAAGCGGGACAGCACGGATTTCCCGCGTTTCTTGCGACCAACCGAAGCGAGGCTGCGCCTCACGTGTCCCCCTCCCGCCGGCCACGGCGGGGCGCCGCACGGGAGGGCTGCTGGTGGTGGGAGCGACCCTGCCTTTTTTGCCGCTGATGCGCCACGAGAGGGGGCAAGGCCGGACAGGCCTCCGGACAACCTGTCCCCCTCTATTCAGGGTCGCTCCCTCCACAGTGATCCCTGGCCGGAAGGCCGAAGTGCTGAAAACCTGGTTCCGGATTGTCCTGCTCAAACTAGCCTTGACTGCCGCCGGGCTTCGAGCCTAGCTCTCACCCTAGCCTGCCCCGGGCGAGGTCGCCCTGCTAGACCTAGTCCGGGGAACCGACCCCTTGGGCCAGGTAACGCGCCCATTCGTTCATCAGGACACGGCGGCGCTCGAACAGGTCGGAGCGGGCATAGGCGGCTTCCACCTGATTGCGGACCACGTGCGACAACGCCGCCTCCATCACCGCGTGCGGCGCGTCGGTCTGCTCGGCAGCCCAGTCCCGGAACGACGAGCGGAACCCATGCGGCACGGCCGCGATTTCCAGCTCCCGCAGCAGGCTGCTGATAGCGAGATCCGTCAGGGGCCGGCCGGCGGGAGACGGAAACACCCACTCCGATTTCGTTGCGTTCTTGCGAGCCTCGGCCAAGATCTCCCGCGCTCTCCTGGACAAGGGCACCCGATGGTTCCGCTTGTGCTTCATCCTCTCCAGCGGAATCCTCCATTCGCCGGCCTCCAGGTCGATTTCCTTCCACCGCGCCCCGCGCATCTCCCCGGACCGACAGGCCGTCAGCACCAAAAACTCGAAACCGAGCTTGACGGCCACGGACGCCCGAGATTGCCGCACCGTCCCGACAGCGCTGGCCACCTCCCCATAGGGCAGCGCCTTGTAGTGCCGTTGGATGCCCCCCTGCTTCGGCAGCGCGGCCCCGAGCGCTTCCCCGGCCGGATTGTCCATCCGGTAGCCTTGGGCAATCGCCCACTTCATCACCGTGCTGATCCGTTGCCGCACCCGCCGGGCCGTCGCCTGCTTGGTGTTCCAGATCGGCGACAGGACAGCCATGACATCGGCCGTCCTGATCCCATCCACCCGCATCCGGCCCATCTTCGGGTAGACGTACCCGCGCAGGCTGGCTCTCCACTGGGCGGCTTGCTTG
>JAPVWS010000380.1 GCA_027493295.1 Candidatus Versatilivorator vitaminiformans
TTTCTGAGGATGGCTCTCTGAACTTCGAGTTGGGGGGTGGACGAGTGCCAAGAGATGCCGCGGCTAGAGTTCAGGTGTACTTTGTGCCGTAAGCCGCTTCACTTTGGGCTTCACTTTGGGGGAAATGGTTCTGTTTAGTGAATATATTTCAATTGCGATTCGAACCATCCGTTGCCACGTTTGTCGAAACTTGAGTATGGAAAGGTGTTTGGACTTGGGCGGGGCTTTCGTGCCAAAACGTTACGGTGGATTCTTGACGATATAGACACCACCATCAAGCATCGGCTCGAAAAAGTAGCGGGTCAGGCGACCCCAGTTGTCTACGAAAAGGCCAACGTTTGTGGCCAGATAGGTTTCAAATCTCCGGCCCTTGCTCTTGATCTGTCGAATAATTTGATAGCCATAACTCTCACTGAGACCTAATTCTGTCGTCCTGCCGCCAGATCGATTAAATCTCAAAAGTCCTCCAGCAGAGCTTCCCCATTCCCCGTGATGCACCAGACCTAGCCAAATATTCCTTTCGCCAACCCACAGAGCACTCACCGACCAAGGAATGATTTCAGGAGGAGAAAACAAAACGTATCTTTTTGCCTCGGGATCAAAATAACCGAAGCCGCCAATCCCCGTACTTCCCTCGCCATCGTAGAAGGATTTACCGAACCAGAAACGATCCTCGACAATCTGATGAGGTCCGATCCCTTCACCTTCAAAAATGTCGTCTTCGTCGTCAATTGGCGAACTGGAACGGTCTCTGTGATAACGCTCGTGAGGTCGGGCCTCCGCGGGTCGATACCGTGCCAGTTCTTCGAAGGTCGACTTGGGTAGTTCGTAGAGCTTGATCTCGTCGCCGATTCGCTCTTCAATGACGCCTCCACGCTGTAATTTGAATTGCCCTTGGGATCCGAAAGGCAGAGAACCACGATCATTAATTAAGGGTTCTTGTTCTGCTCGGACGAGCACTGAGTCCCTTTCAGCTCCTGTCACCTGAATCGGCATACCCTTGTCAAGACGTATTACGGCGGGTTGCTCAGGGTGGGCCACCACGGCGTAGAGCTGACCGTTAAACGTTAAGAGATCCTGCACTGGCAATGGAACATCCCACTGCTTGAGCAAGCGCTTGGACGGTACGTCGAAGATGAACTTTTGCTTGTGCGGAGCCTCCTTTTCTCCCTCGAAGTGCAGGACAATCGACCTGTCGTCGGCCCGCTCGACCTTGCCGGAGCCCGCGGGATTGAAATCTCGAATGGCCAGCTCCCACGCGCGATCGGGATTGCCGGCCCTTGTCAGAAATAAACCCAACAGCCAGAAAGTATCTTCACCGCGAAAGTGTTCTGAGGGAGGACTAAATCTCCAGTCCCTCATCGACATCATTTCGGTATTTGCGGCGAGAACCAGCAACAGGGTATGGTCGTCGCCAAGATCTTTGCGGTAGGCAGTCCGGAAATTGACGAGTTCGGCAGATCTTTGATTCAAAAAAGGAAGAACGGCCTTGGACGCAGGATCGAATTGCTTCAACAGTTGCCTCGACGCTAAATCAAACAATAGCTGGTTCCTGTAGACAGTCCCCTTCACACTTTCAATGCGTAGGACTATGGATTCGTCATCCGCCTGCTCCACATCGACAAAGAAATTGGAGTAGCCGTCAAGGATCGCCATTTCCCATACCTGATCGGGATCATCCGTCCTCATCACAAATAGGCCAATCAAACCCTCCCTGCGCCACCAAGGTTGCGTTTTTTTGGGCCACTGACCTGCACGTACGACCAGCAAGGTGTCCGTGCCGTTCACGCCTCTCTTGTAAATCGTCTGGAAATGGTCAACGCGGCGATTTACTTTGCGGAAAAAGGGAATGACTGCCGTTTCGCGGAACTCTGGACTTTGGGTGGTCTGAGAAAACAGAGGAATCGCGGTTATCAGCAGAACCGGCACCAATGCGGCGACAAAATATTTACTCATCAGGTGTGTCGTTATAAGGATGTCTGGTTGGATTCGTACATCAACGATTCGTATGCGGAAAGGGCAGGTCCGGTTTCTCCCGGCCTAACGATTTTTGCACTGTGCACTGACTGTGCACTGAGCAACCCGAAATCTCTAATGGCGCTTTCCTGAGCCTCCCTTAAGAGACAGCCCCTGAATGCACATCTGTCGCAATTGCACTCCGGATTGTGTATTTGGAACACACTGTGGCAAGCCTCACTCCCCTGAGGATTATGACCCAGAATCCATAAAATAGACATAGGCCAGTTCGGAGACATTCACGACTGCCCTTACTCCCACCTCGTCCTCTCCCCACCCATCGCCGCCGACGCCCGACAGAACCCGCGCCTTCGTTACCCCCCCCTGCTGTTCCACACCGACTTCTGGCCCGAACTCCAGATGCTGGACGAGATGCTGTAGACGAGCTTTGGTGTGTGAAGGCACCGGGTGAATGCACTCTAATTAGTCCATGCAGAACGTTGGCGCTCAGGGCTTACGATGGTTCAACCCCGGCGACTCTTCGTCCGGCACCTTCCAGCTGGATGGCAAGCTACCCGTGCTCCGGACCGGAGACATCGGTTTGGTGCAGCCTCCAGGCCTGTCTCTCTCGTCCTAACGGCCATCTGTGGTCTTCTAATTATTGAGTCGGCTTCTTGGCCGACTCGACCGCCTTCCCGAAAGGATCACGGTGGAGGGAGCGACCCCCGACGGGAGGGTTAATCGCGCGCCACTGGACGCGCCGCTTTACCCTCGCCGGTGATGCACCAGCAACAAAAATAGGGTCGCTCCCTCCACCTACACCCCTCTCGTAATGCGCACCGTTCCACCGGACGGGAGCGGGACACGCGAGGCGCAGCCTCGCTTCGCCTGGTCGCATTTGGGGCGGGAGAACCGTCTTATCCCGCGTCCAATGGGGCGTTGGCAGAAAGTCCCTAACCACAACGGCGAGGGCTCCGCCCTCTGAGAGAAAAGCGTTGCAGGTGTCACAATCATGTCACCCTATAATGTCACCCCCCCTCGTCCAAAAGGGGGACACCCATTTGACGGCATCTGCGTGACCCCCGGAGACGGAAATTATCGACCCATCCGCTCCGGCCGAGGCCGCCGTTTCGTCCTCAGATTGGTTGATCCTTTCCACGATTGCGTCGAGGCCACCGTGGCGTTCGACGGTGTCCCAATCGGCATCCGAGATGGCCTGGCCGAGAACCGCCGCTTGCGTCGCGGTCGTGCCCGGATCTCGGGTTGTTCGGATCTGAAGAACGCGCTGGGTGCGGTCGTTATGTCGCTACTCCCGAGCCGGCAGATAGGCGCCGTCGCTGCTGCGCTGCCCGGGGGCGCCGCCGTCGTTGATCACTCCGTAGGCCAGGAAGGGGTTGTTGCCGGAAACCTTCGTGATCCGCACATAACCCTGGGTGGTTTCCGGAGCGTAGCCGGCCAGGATGCTGTTGATTTGACGCCAGCTTCCGGCCGGAACCCTCAGGCCGGTCACGGTGTTGACTAACATTCCCGCCCAGCGGTGACTGCTGGGATCCACCGACGGCACCCCGTCGTAGATGTCCAGTTGAAAAACACTGGGGCTCCCGTCCACTTCTCCGGTGTTGACCAGCGCCAGGTTCGACCGGTTCTCCGCGTTCTGCTGCAACCCGACCACCCAGGCGCTGTCGCCGAAGGCCTCCCCGTAGGGCACCGCGTTGTAAAAGACGCCGTACCGCCCGCCGCCTCCCGGCGAGCTGGTCCGGGCTCCGATCGCTATGCCGCTCATGTCCCCTTCCGCCACCGTGGCGAACAACGCCCCGGCGAAGGTCTGTCCGGACTGGCCAATCCCAGGCGTGCCCATCTTGCGCATCATGTCTACCACGTTGGGAACCATCACCTGCTGGCCGGGCCGGAAGGTCCATTCCACCGTGGCCGTCTTGTCGGGTGTCTCGACCGCTTCAGCCCTGAAACGGAACCTCACCGTCTTGGGCACGTCCGAGAAGTTGGTCACCATCAGCTCGCTGCTGAAGACATTCGTTTCGACGATGACCGGCAAGGTCTGTCCCGTGGCTCCTGCCAGGGAACTCTCCTGGACCGCAGAGACAAACGATCCGTCCGAGTTGGCCTGGTCATTGATGACGCCGTAGGCATAGAACGGCGCCGTGCCGCTCACCCGCCCCACCCTGACGTAGCCCTGGGTGAAACCGGCCGTCTCCAACAGCCCCGAGTATTGATGGAACCCTCCCGGAGCCAGGGTCACGTCCTTCAACACCCGGGGATCCCCACCGTCTGCATCTCCCGAGAACACCGTCGTCCTCAAGGTGATGGCACCGTCTCCCGTCTCCCCCATGTTTTGAAAGGCCACGTTGGAGCGATCCTGTTCGTTTTGGCGCAGCCCGCACACATACACGGCTTCATCGCCAAAACCGTTCGCTGCGGAAATTGCCGAATAGGCCAGTCCGGCGCGACCCTCGGGGACCGGCGTGGTGGTCCGCACCGTGACGGCCACGTCGGAGGATGAAAAGCCTCTGAACCCTACACGTAACGTCCCGATCCGATTCTCCTCAGTGGCGAGCATGATGTCGCCCCGGTTGCCCCCGCTCTTGAGGGGGTCGGTGGCACCGCGGGCGAAGAAAATGATGACGCCGTACCGGGGACCCCCGCTCTCGAGGTAGTCGATGGCATTGGGGATGATCCTTTGCTCTCCCGGAGCCAGCACGGCACCAACGATGCTGCTTCCCCCTCCGATATGGGCTGTGTAGACAAGACTCAGGCTTGCCGGCACGGTTCCTCGATTGGTCAGGGTCAGCTCCGAGGTAAAGAAGGACTTGTGTCTCCCGCCGGCACTGAGGATCACAGGAACAAAGGGTGTCGAGGGGGAGTAATCCTGATCCCGGAGTTCCCCGATGCCGTCCAGCCACTCCCGGAGGGCCATGTCAGCCGGTACGCTTAGACCGGGATTCCCATAAAAGTAGAAATGCTCCAGCGTCAGGTTGATGAAACTCTCGGGGATGGGTCCCGTCAATTGGTTGTTGGAGAGATTCAGTGCGTTGAGGTTTGAGAGGTTGCCCAACTCCGGTGGAATCGGGCCTGTCAGGCGGTTGCTGGAGAGGCTCAGTGATCTGAGGCGGGAGAGCTTGTCCAACTCAGCAGGAATGGGTCCGGTCAGGCGGTTGTTGGAGAGATTCAGCCCCCTAAGGCCAGAGAGGTTGCCCAACTCCGGAGGAACGGACCCCGTCAGTTGGTTGTCGTTGAGATTCAGTGTGCCGAGGTCAGAGAGGTTGCCCAATGCTGGAGGAATCGGACCTGTCAGTTGGTTGTCGTTGAGACTCAGCGCCCAGATGTAAGAGAGGTTGCCCAACTCCGGTGGAATCGGACCGGTCAGGCGGTTGCTGGAGAGATTCAGCGACCCGCCACCAACGATGCCGGACGTCGACCCCAGCAGGTAGAATGAGAGCTTGCCCAACTCCGGCGGAATGGGTCCTGTCAAGCGGTTGTTGGAGAGATTCAGCCCCCCGAGGAAAGAGGGAAAGTTGCCCAACTCTGCAGGAATGAGTCCTGTCAGTTGGTTGTCGGAGAGATAGAGCCCTTCAAGCCTCGTGAGTTTGCCCAGCTCGGGGGGGATAGGACCCGTCAGTCGATTGTTGGAGAGGTACAGATCCTCAAGGCTCGCAAGACCGCCCAACTCCGGAGGAATCGGACCCGTCAGGCGGTTGTTGGAAAGATACAGATTCTCAAGGCTCGCAAGATTGCCCAGCTCCGAAGGAATCGATCCGGTCAGGCCGTTGAGGTCGAGACGCAGATAGGAGAGATTAGTGAGCTCGCCCAGCTCCGCAGGAATGGGTCCCCGTAGTTGGCTGAGCCTGATATCCAGCCTCTCAAGGCTGGCGAGTTTGCCCAACTCAGGGGGAATAGACCCCGTCAGTGGGTTGAAACTGAGCCTCAGCCCCTGAAGGCGGGAAAGGTTGCCCAACTCGGGGGGGATGCCGCCCGTCAGCCCGTTGAGCCGGAGATCCAGACTAGTCAGACTGGAGAGGTTACCATACTCTGGAGGAATGGGGCCGGTCAGAGAGTTGGCGGAGAGATCCAGCGATTCGACGCTGGAGAGCTTGCCCATCTCCGGAGGAATGGGGCCGGTCAGTTGGTTGCGCCTAAGAAACAGCGACCTGAGGCTGGCGAGTTTGCCAAACTCAGGTGGAATGGGGCCGGTCAGTTGGTTGTTGGAGAGATTCAGCGACCTGAGGCTCATGAGATTGCCTATCTCGGGGGGAATCGGTCCCTCCAGCCAGTTGCCGGCGAGGTCCAGTTGCCCGAGGTTGGACAGGTTGCCCAGCTCGGGAGGGATGGGGTCCCGCAGGAGGTTGTCGGAGAGATTCAGTTGCGCGAGGCTGGAGAGGTCGCCCAACTCGGGGGGAATGGAGCCCCACAGTTGGTTGTCAACAAGAGATACCCTTGTCACGCGGCCATCGCTGACGGTGACGCCCTGCCATTCGCCGAGCGGCTCATCGGTCAGCCAGTTCTCGTTGTTGGTCCAATTTGCGCCATCGGTGACATTGTAGAGGGCTATGAGCGACTGTTTGTCGCTGTCGAGGTCCTGGGTACGGGCCTCGACAGCCAACCCGACCGGCCCGGCCAACGCCGCCAGACAGGCCGGAACAACACGCAGAACCACCAGACAGTGAATCGACTGAGCCGAGGGTGGGAGCCGGTAATATAATGATTGCAATCTGTTGCAAACAAACCTGAACACTCCCTCTCGGAATCCTTTGCGATGCGGGTCTTTCATCGTTATCTCCTGATCACGAGCCCGTTCGGAACGGGTATGATATCCTTCCCAGTCTTCCCTTGGTCTCCGAGCTGGCACATTGGCACCGTCTCCACTGCCCTGCCCGGGGGCGCCGCCGTCGTGTCGCTCGTGGCGGGCGGCAATCCCCTTTGTGGATTCTTTTCTCCGATAGGCTGCCTTGACCTCCTGCTTCTCCTGCTCCGTTCAGGGCGTGCCTGCTCCCTCCAGACACTCCCCGCACCTCTTCACCTTCACCGGCATGGAATGGAAAATCAGATAGTTAGTTTACAGAAGAGTTAATGAGAAAGGTGTGATAGTTTTGCTGTTTCTAGTGAGAATCTAGTGATTGATCAGAGGAACGGCGCGAGTGCGACCGTCGGGACTGCCGCAGTTCCGCGCGATCCCGCGTGCGGCGTTCGCTGGTATCTGCGCCGGCGGTGCCGGCTGGATGCTGAAGAGGGAGAGGAGATGGGAAACTTGTACACCTGATTGCCGACTGCGGGCCCTATAACCGCTGCATTGCCGACGCAGAACGCCGTCGAAGGCGGCAGAAACACAACACTTGTTCCCCTTCGGGAATCACCAGGATCATGAGGTGTGGCTTGGTGGGTGCGTTCTCGCGGTGGGGAGTGATTCCTTGCCAAGTCTTCTTTTGGTGGGCAATTTAAGAATGCCCCTAAGACGCCGAACACGTCTAGGATGGTGAAGTGGCAACCTGTAAGCTGGATTGGCCGCCAGCCGTTTACTGTAACTGACGGAGCAATCGAATGAGTTGGTTTGCCGAGGAGGGGTGGCTCGTCATCGCTGCCAGCGGAGTGGTGATCTGGGTGGTGTGTCGCTTCTACGACCCATTTCACCAAAAGCCGAAAGTGTCGTGGAACGTGGTGGCGTGGGCAGCCGCACACTACGCCGCCATCACCATTCCAGCCTTTTACCTGTTCAATGCCTTCCTCAAAGGCCTTCACGGCAAAGGCTGGATGGCCGGACTTTTCGATTAGCCCTGCAGTTTCCTGGCACGGATGTTCTGTGGGACTTTCGTATTTACTGCTGATAGACGGTGGTCCACTTCCCGAACCGTACCGGCAAATCCCTCCACGGCGACAGTTGTGCGCATTACCCACAGGATCCCCTTGATAGCCACACGGTTCCTATCCACATGCGCCACGGCCGCCTCGATCACCTCCCGGGGATGGTCGGTCTCCAGCCATTCGGGAATACCTGTCACGGTCCGGTTCCCCGCTGTCGTGGGAGAATCGGAGAAAGAAACAGACTCATCCAATGACCTTGGAATGATCGACGATTTCCGACTCTGGGGGTCACGGACGTGGCGTCGCAAGGGTGGGCCATTTACACAAGAGGGTGGCCCACCTGAATGGCCCACTTTTTCGACCACCACAACGCCTCTCTCACAGAGGGCGGAGCCCTCGCCGTTGTGGTTGAGGATTCTCCCGAAACGCCGCATCAGACGCGGGACAACACGGATTTCCCGCGTCCGCTGCGGAAAAGCGAAGCGAGACTGCGCCTCGCGTGTCCCTGCGGGAAGGCTATTGAGCCGATTGTCAATGGACAACGAAGGGGATGGATCGGCGGCAAGTCTACCACGGCCGGTGCGAGCTTGCGGAGGCCTGCGCAGCCGCAAGATGTTGGAGTGCGGCTGAAAGTTGACAGGTTGGCCCTTATCGGAAGTTTCGGAAGGGCGGGCGGCGTCAATCGAACCACCTGTCAACTACCTCGTTAACTGTGTCCCTTTCAATGGTCAAGATTATGTACTCAACATCTTCCCAATGAGAGCGGTTAACCAGCACGTCGACGACGTTCCCGCGTCTCCAGAAGAGGATGGGCCTTTCTTTCTGAACTGTCTTGTCCTCGTCATCGGTCAGGCTAAAATCCTCTGTCAGCCAAACCAGCTCATCGTCGGTGGCCCGAACCCATCCTTGAAGAAGAGCAGCCCCTGGAAACCCTTCTCCTAGGTGCTCGTAGTAGCCTCGCCTCACTTCGATGTAATAGTAGGTGGCATTGATTCCCTGAACACGGAAGGCAGCGTCAAGGTAGTTGGCGTCAAAGCGAAGCGGAAGTCTGCGGCGTTTCTCGGCACTCAGCCGAGGCTCCACGC
>JAPVWS010000381.1 GCA_027493295.1 Candidatus Versatilivorator vitaminiformans
ATTCAGGTGACGCTGCCGCCTGGGGAGAACGGAAAGAAAAAGGAAAAGCGTTGGCGGATGCAGTCCGATCGCCGCGGGGAGTTTGCCGTGCGTCTTCCCGCAGGAGAACAGACCGTGGTGGTGACCGCCAGCAAGAAGGGCTACCGGAAAACCGAACAGTCCGTTCAGTTCTACGCCGACGAGCTGCAGCACATCGCCATCCGGATGACGCCGGTTGCCAAGTCGGAGTAGCCGGTTCCTCCTTTGAAATATGGACTAACGATTCGATGCCGACCCCTGCCGCCAAAGCCATGTTGCGACAAAGTCTCCACTTGACCGCGGGATTGCGAACCAGCGCCTGGATGAGTCCGGCGCTCTTTCTCTTGGGGTTGGCCCTGATCTGGGGACTGGTTTCCGGGGAAGCCAGACCCCAGGGCGACGAGGAAGCGCCTCGGACCAAGTCGATTCGCGGCCACGTAGCAGGGCCGGACGGGAAATCCCAGCCGGGGGCCAAGGTCTTCGTCAGGAACGTCAAGAACGAGACCACCACCATCCTCATCACGGACGAGAAGGGGCTCTTTGCCATTTTCGGCCTGGAGCCGGCGCTGGACTACGAGGTCCATGCCGAATACCAGCAGCTTAGCTCCAGAGTTCTGGCCATCAGCTCCATGCTCCAACGTTACGACAACGTCCTCAACTTCAAGCTGGCCGAAAGGGTGGTCGAGGAAAAACCCGCGGATGTCCCCGTACGGGTGCAGAGCGTCGAGATCCCCGGCAAGGGGGGCTTGCGCTTCGCAGGCGACTGGTATCCTCCACCGGACTCGCAGGAGGTGCGGTTACCAGCGGTGTTGCTGCTGCACGGTTCGGGGGAGACCCGCGGCGTCTGGGACACCTTTATCCGGGAGAAGCTTGCGGGGAACATGGTCGGGGTGCTCAACCTCGATCTGAATTCCGGAGAAGAGGAGTCTTCAGGGGGCGCGGCCACTCCTTCGGAGTCGGATCCCGACCGGATGGATGCCTTGCTGGAACTGTTCGAGGCGACCTTTGCCTGGCTGGAGGCTCAGGGAACGATCGATCCCTACCTCATTGGCGTGGTGGGCACCGGACTTGGAGCCGACCTGGCGTTTCTGGCCTCTGGCAAGTACGAAAATGTGCGCGCGGCAGTGGTGGTTTCCGGCAACCTGGCCAATGTCCGCGGCGTTGCCGAGCGGGCTCAAGACTTTCAACCTCACTCCATCCTCTTTCTGGCAACCCGGGGGGATGAGTCCTCCACCGCTTCCATCGCCGGATTGGAGCAGCAGACCGGATATCCCAGACTGACCCGAGTCTTTGAAGGCTCCAGCTCTCGGGGCATCGAGGTGCTTGCGGAGATTCCGGAAGCCTCCGACCTGGTGGTGGAGTGGTTGGACAAGAGGCTGCGCTGAACTCCGCCGGGGAATTCAGGCGGCAGCGGCCGGACTCGCCTAGAACCCCGGGTTGCGCCCAGCCCTGCCCCAAGCCAAGTCAAAATCAAGGAGATCGAGCAACCATGCTGGTGGTCAAGGTAGGAGGCAGCCTCGGCATCGACTACGACTCCGTGTGCCGCGATCTGGCCTCCCACATCCAGTCGGGGCGCCGGGCCATTCTGGTCCACGGAGGCTCGGCCGAAACCAATGCGCTGTCGGCAAAGCTGGGGAAGCCCCCCCGCATGGTGACTTCGGTTTCGGGCTACGAGTCCCGCTACACCGACCGCGAGACTCTGACCATCTTCGAGATGGTCTATTGCGGCAAGATGAACAAGGGGATCGTGGAGCGGTTTCAAAAGCTGGGGGTGAATGCCGTGGGGCTCTCCGGGATGGACGGCCGCATCTGGGAGGGCCGCCGCAAGTCGACCATCACCATCGTGGAGAACGGAAAACGGCGGGTGCTGCGCGACGACTACACCGGGCGCATCGAAAGCGTGAACCTGGACCTGCTCAACCTTCTGCTGAATCACGGTTACACGCCGGTGCTGACGCCGCCGGCCGTAAGCCGCGAAGGGGAAGCCATCAACGTGGACGGCGATCGAGCCGTGGCCGTGCTCGGGGCCGCCCTGGGGGTGGACAAGCTGGTCATCCTGTCCAATATCCCGGGTCTGTTGCGGGACCTGGAGGATGAGAGCAGCCTGATCCGGGAAATCCCCCTGGAAGAGGCCGATGCGTTCATGGAATTCGCCCGGGGACGCATGAAGAAGAAGTTGCTGGGAGCGGTCGAGGCGGTGCAGCAGGGAGTCAGGGAAGTCATCTTCGGCGATGCCCGGCTGCCCGATCCCGTCACCCAGGCCCTCTCCGGGAAGGGCACCGTCATTCGCCGTCGGACCAGGGATTGATTGGCGAGACAGGACACTGGCGGCGCCCTCACAAGAATCGCGGCGTCTCCCGCCGATACCGCTCGAACTCCTCCCCGTATTGCTCCTTCAGCCAAACCTCCTCACTGAGTGGCATGATGATGAATACCAGGGCAAGCAGCGCATGGGTGACCCAAAGGAACTGTGAGTTCGCAATGATGCTCAGGCCCAGGAAGAGCAGGTTGAGTCCGAGGGATTGCGGATTGCGGGTGAACCGGTAGGGGCCGGAGTCGACGAAGCCGTCCCTGAGGTCCCAGGAAGCCTTCCGGCCGATGGTGGCGATTCCCCACAGCACCAGCATTTCTCCGAGCAGAGCCAGCGGGATGCCGAGCAGCAACCGGAGGCCGCCCGAAAAGACCCAGGTATTCCAATCCAGCACCAGCAGGCACGCATTGAGTCCCAAGGCACCACGGTAGCAGATCCAGATCATCACGAACTGCCAGGAGCGCCGTGCCGGTGGAGGCCAGATCCGGCGTTCGGGCCGGACCACGGACGAGACGGTTGCGGCCAACAGCAGGAAAAGGGCAACGAGGTCGATTGCGAACAGGACACGGATCAGACGATCGTCTACGCCGATGATATCCATTGACATCGTTGGAGATTCCTTTCGGATCGAACTCCGCGAATGTTGCTCTGAATGCGGCCAGCCTCCGATATCCTCCCTCGACCTGACAGTCGTTCGTCGTCGCTCGGCCAGGTGACTTTGAGAAGGGGACCTGCATGCTCAGTGCCGGATGGCCGGCACCACCTTGCCGTTGCTGGCCCTCTATCGGGGGCGGGCGCCTGCCACGGCATGGAGAGCTTGATCGAAGGTCTTGATCTCGCTCACGCCGCGCCTGCGGCAACTGGCAAGGTGGCAGAGGTCCCGCGGGCTCAAGCCGGAATACCGTTCATGGAGTTGTCGGGCCAGGGTTCCGATCCAGGTGTTCGTCCCAATCCGGTTCCGGCTCAGGTCCCTCCAGACGGTCGCAGGCGCGGAAAAACTCTTCCAGTTCCTCCGGGGATTGGAAGGGTTTGGCGGACCGTCGCATTTGGAGGCGCTCGCGGGCGGCAGCCCTCAACCAGGCGCTCAGCGTCATGCCTTCCTTACGTGCCTGGTGCAAATAGCGGTCGCGGTCTTCATCGGGAATGACGAGCTGAACTCTGGCCATGGCACTCACCTGTATCGCCTATAGGTTTTGATGTTTATCTTACATGTCCCTCGCTAGAGCAATCAACGGCGCCGATTTGCGAAGTGGCTTCACCGGATGTGACCTGGTAGACCGACATAAGGCAAGATAGGCACCCATGCGTTTGGGTGTTTGTGTGTGGAGATAGATCCATGACGCGATGGCATCTCTCTATCCCTGAAAAGACCGACCGGGCTGTGCGCACTTATCTTGCACGCACCGGAGGCAAGGAAGGCAATTTGTCCCGATTTGTCGATGAAGCCGTGCGCCGCCGTTTGCTCGATTTCACTGTCAGCCGGGTCAAGGACCGCAATGCCCGATATGTCCAGCAAGAAATCCTCGACCTGATTGACCAGGAGGTGGACGCCGCGCCCCGTGAGTGACAGGTCAACGGTGCGTGGGTGTTGCGTTTTGGTAACGCTGTGCGTTCCGGAACGGGTGCTTTCTATTCGCCGCATTCGCGTCTATATTGTATCTCTTGTAACAGGGTCATTATAAAGTACTTACTGTGTATCAGCCCGCTTCACTCCC
>JAPVWS010000382.1 GCA_027493295.1 Candidatus Versatilivorator vitaminiformans
GGCATCAGGGGCGGGCGCCTTTCCTCCATCATGGCGATCAGAAGACTTCTTTCGGGATCTCCCGGGACCAGGCCCGGCCCACTGTGCCCTCCCCGGAGAAGCGTCCGGTACTGAGTCAGGTCGAGATGCCCCTGCATGATGGCCGGCTGGTGGCAGCCCTGGCAGTGCTGCTGGATCACGGGCCGGATGTCCCGGAAGTAGCTGGGGACGGTCGCGGGCTGTTTCTCTTCGGACTCCTCGGCTCCAATGGCGACCGGAACCGCCGCCCAGGCAAGCAGAAATACCCCCAAGGCTTTCATGGAAAACGACCGACCATAGCCTGTCATCGGCAAGAGACCTGCAGGTTGAATGATTTCGGATGGAGACGTGTTCACCCAGCCGCAATGATAGGACTTCCGCCACTCTCCCGTCAAGGCGGGACCGGGCAGCGGGTGGGTGCCGGACCTCCCGAAGACATCGCTCGTCGTCGGGTGGCCGGAAACCGGTTCGCAGTCAAGCATGGAAGGTTGCGCCAAAGGTCGGCAAGGAGGTCAATGAAGGGCACCAGGGACAAAGGGATTTTTCCGCGAACGACCAACAAGAACCGCAGCGAAGCCAGTAGTGGGCGCTTTCCACCACATCGTGACTGACAGGAATGATTAACATCGATGCACAGGATGCACAGGATTTTTTCAGGAAACGGCTGGCTTCCAATGCCGGTAATCCGCAAATCCGCACCGGATCATCGCCCGAGCCGGCCTCTGGTGCAGGAATCTCTCGTCCGGTCAATCCTGTGCATCCTGTGCATCGATGTTCAACAGGCAGATTATCCTGCGAGCGGAACATGCCCTTGTTCCCGACAGGCTATGAAGATCGGTGGCTGGAAACCGGTTCAAAGTCACGCAGGGGTAAATGGTTAATTAACATGGATGCACAGGATGCACAGGATTTTTTCTGGAGATGGCAGGCTTGCAGTCCTGAATATCCGTAAATCCGCACGCGATCATCGCCGGAGTCAGCCTCCCGTGCAGCAGCGTCCCGTCCTGATCATCCTGTCCATCCTGTCCATCCATGTTCAATCGATAGATAGGGAAAACCGGATCAAGGCGTCAGGATCCCTGTTGCTGACAGGCCATGCAGGTTCAATGTTTCACTCTCGTATGATCCGCACGCTAGGGCGGGGGCGGCACTTATTTGAAACAACTTTGGGACAAGCCACAAAGGACCAACAAGAAATATCCATGCAGGGGAACGACGAATCACGAATGGACACGAATGAACACAAATAAAACCTAATAATGAGTGGAGCCTCTTGCAAAATTGGGCAGCGTGATGTGTGCCGGGAATGGCCACAAAAGGCACGAAAACAAAAATGGTGCCTTTTGTGGTTGGACAGCAGTTTTCACCCAGTCGCACCCGATAATTGGAAAAGGACAATGTTTCCTAGCTGCTCTCTGCAAAGAGGTATTCCAGAAATTCAACAACGTCCCCTCCCCGCTTGCGCGGGCATCTTATCGTGCTAGACTCGAGCCACCGAATATGACCGTCATCACCGCGAATCTCCGACTCGCGCGAGAACTCCGGCAGGAATACGACCACGAACAGGAGGCCGCAGGCCGGTCTTGCTGGCCAACGCCCGGCATCCTGCCCTTGTCGGCGTGGCTGTCCGAAATGTGGAAGGAGCGGCTGTTTTCCGGACAGGCGGAAACCGCCGCACGCCTCCTCAGTCCTGCCGAAGAACGGGCGATCTGGGAAAACATCATCCGTTCAAAGACCCAAAACGAGTTGCTGGAGGTCCCGAAAACCGCCGATTCGGCACTGGCCTCCTGGAATCTCTTGTGTGCGTGGAATCTTCCCTTGGACGCCCCGGATTGGAAAGACCAGGAGGATTCCGAGACCTTCCTGGATTGGGTCGAGGAGTTCCGACACCGCTGCCGCCGGAACGGGTGGTTGTCAGGCGCCGAACTTCCGGCGTTTGTGGCGAATCTCATCGAACGGGGAGACCTCCCGGTCCCCAGGCAAGTGGAATTTGCAGGCTTTCTCGAACCGACACCCGACCAGCAGCGCCTGTTCGATTCCCTGGCCGAACGCGGGACCGAGGTCCGACAACGCGAATTCCCCGAAATGGCTGGCAAGGCCATGCTTATGGGCCTGGTCGATGCCAATCGTGAAATCGGGGCCGCCGCCGAATGGGCGCGCGGGATTCTGGAAAACGAGCCGGAAGCGGCAGACTCCGATTTTCGAATCGGCGTCGTCGTTCCCGATCTGGGCGGGCGCCGCAGCCAGGTTGAGCGGATTTTCGGTGAGACCATGCATCCCCGCACCCGGGCGCGGCAGGACCTCGACCCGAGGCGGCTCTTCAACATCTCTCTGGGACTCCCCGCCAGCGAGTACCCCATAATCGAGACGGCACTCCTCCTTCTTGGAACCGACCCCCGAAACATTCCAATCGAGAATGCCGGCAGACTCTTGCGATCCCCGTTCCTGCAGGGTTCCGAAGAGGAACTGACCGGACGCGCCCTGCTGGATGTCGCATTGCGTTCCATGGGAGAGCCTTACGTTTCGTTGAGAGCCGTCATCCGGTTGGCCCGGGGCGGCAACGGCTCCCGGCAGTGTCCCGAGCTCGCTTCCCGGTTGGCGACCTGGATGGAGCAATACCGGGCTCTGCAGACCAGCCGGGTGCCCAGCGACTGGGCTCCTGCGCTGTCCGGATTCCTGCAGGCGGTCGGGTGGCCCGGAGACCGCGGCATCGACAGTGCGGAGTACCAAACGCTCGAAGTCTGGAGGGAACTGCTCTCCGAACTGGCCGGGCTCGACCGAGTCTGCGGGAACATCTCCCTGGGTGCGGCCGTCGGAATGCTGAGGCGCCTGGGTTCGGCCCGGCAGTTTCAACCGGAGTCCGAACCTGCGCCTGTCCAGATTCTGGGCGTGCTGGAAGCCTCCGGTCTGCGCTTCGACCGGCTCTGGATCATGGGGATGCACGACAACGCCTGGCCGGCGGCCCCGTCTACCGATCCGTTCCTTCCGTTTCACCTGCAACGCCGTTACAACCTGCCACGCTCCTCCCCGGACCGCGAACTGGAGTTCGCCCGGACGCTCACGGCCCGCCTGCTGTCGAGCGCTCCAACCGTGGTTGTCAGCCATCCCCGGAGGGAAGGCGATTCGGATCTGAGGGTCAGCCCGCTCCTGACTGCATTGCCGGAAGTTTCCGAGACCGACCTGGGGCTTGCCGCTTCGGCCAGTTACCCGGATCAACTTCGGCGCTCCTCGCTTATGGAGACCATCCGGGACCACCGTGCTCCGCCGTGCGGCGATGTCCCGTTCAGGACCGGAACCTCCTTGTTCAAGCTGCAGGCGGCCTGTCCCTTCAGGGCGTTTGCCGAGGTGCGTCTTGCAGCAGCGGCGCCGGACCAGCCCGAACCCGGCTTGAACGCTCTCGACCGCGGCCAACTGGTCCATGGCATTCTCAAGCGTATCTGGGAGCAGTTGCGATCCCACCAGGCATTGGTGACGATCAGCGAGGAAGAACTGGCGAAACTGGTGCGCTCCCAGGCCGGCGCCGAGATTCGGGCCTTCTCCAGACACCGCCGTGCTCTGCGAAGCCCACGGTTTGCGGCCATTGAACAGGGGCGGATGGAAGGGGTCGTCGGGCAGTGGCTGCTTCTCGAAAAACAACGGCAACCGTTCAGGATGTTCGAACAGGAAGAGGGGAGACGGGTGACCCTGGGGGGCCTCCGGATGACCATCCGCGCCGACCGCGTGGACCAACTGGAAAACGGGGAGCTGGTCATTCTGGACTACAAGACCGGGGAGTGCCGGGCCTCCGATTGGGAGGGCTCCAGACCCGATGAGCCGCAACTGCCCATCTACGCCGTGACCGCCGAGGCTCCGGTGGCGGGCGTCTTCTTCGGCAGGCTCAAGACCGGGGCTCTGGGCTTTCGAGGGCTGGCCGATTCCGAGGGAATCGTTCCTGAAGTCAAGGTGCCCGATGACCAGCCGTCCCTGGAAGAGACGATTGAAGAGTGGCGAAGGGTCCTGGATCGACTGGGCCGTGAATTCAAGGCAGGTCAAGCCATCGTGGACCCCAAGGACCCCCGTAAGACCTGCCGGAATTGCGCGCTGCCGGCGCTCTGTCGGATCCGCCAGGCTGCTGACGAGTTGGAGGACGGCCATGATTGACCAGGTCCAGGACCGCCAGCAGCGTCTGCAGGCCCTCGACCCCACCCGGTCGTTCATCGTGCAGGCGCCCGCGGGTTCCGGAAAAACCGAACTGCTCATTCAACGGTTCCTGACGCTGCTGGGGCAGGTCGAGCAACCCGAGGCCGTGGTTGCCATCACCTTTACGCGGAAGGCGGCCGCCGAAATGCGCCACCGGGTCATCGCCGCAATCCAGAGAGCCGCCGGACCGCAACCCGGCAGGCCGCATGAAGCGCACACCTGGAAACTGGCGCAGGCAGCCCTGGCGCAGAACGACAAACTCAACTGGAACCTGACCAAACAACCCTCCCGCCTTCGCATTCAGACCATCGATTCTCTGTGTGCCCTGCTGGTCAGGCAGATGCCCTGGGTCTCGCGCCTGGGAGCTTCGCTCGGCCCGGAAGAAGACGCTGGACGCCTTTACCTCCAGGCAGCCCGCCGAACGCTGGCCATGCTGGATTCCGAGCAGCTGGCCGATGTGTCCGCGGACTTGTCGCACCTCCTTGCTCACCTGGACAACAACGTTGCCATGGTTGAGCAACTGTTGAGCACCATGCTGGGTAAACGTGACCAGTGGCTGCGGCACGTGGTCGGACAGCCGCCGCCCGACCTCTTGCGCAAGGACCTGGAGCGATCTCTCGAGCGGGTGGTGGAGCCTGCTCTCGAACGGGTAGAGGCCGCATTCCCCGAAGGCTTCAGAGCAGAGACTGTCGAATTGGCCCGCTTCGCGGCCGTCAACCTCCGAGAAATTCAGCGTACGAGTGCTCTTGACGCTTGCTTCGAGCTCCGTGATTTTCCGGATGCCGGGCTGCAGTCTCTTCCTCGTTGGCTGGGGCTGGCGGAGATGTTCCTGACCCGACAGGGAATCCGCCGCCAGACCCTGAACAGGAACCAGGGATTCCCGCCGACCCGTGCAGGACGAGCAGCCAAGGAGCGATTGCTTGGAATCGAACTGGACCCGTCCGCCGAGGCTACGCTGCACGCCTTGCGGTTGCTGCCACCGCTGGGCTTCGACGATCGGCAGTGGGGCGTGCTGGCCGCCCTGATGCGCCTGTTGCCCGAGGCTGTCGAACAACTTCGACTCGTCTTTCGGGAAGAAGGAAGCGTCGACTTCACCGAGATCTCGATTCGAGCACGAGACGCCCTGGGCACGGACGAAGTTCCCACCGCCCTGGCCTTCGCGCTCGACTGCCGAATTCAGCACCTGCTGATCGATGAGTTCCAGGACACGTCCCAAAGCCAGTACGATCTGCTGACCCGACTCATCGGCGACTGGCAGCCGGGAGATGGGCGCACGCTGTTTCTGGTTGGAGATCCCATGCAGTCGATCTACGGCTTTCGCGAGGCGGAGGTGGGGCTGTTTCTGAGCGCTCGGACAAACGGAATAGCCGCTGTCCGGCCGGAGCCGCTCAGGCTCTCGGTCAATTTTCGCTCCAGCGCCGGTATCGTGAATTGGGTGAACCGGGCGCTGAACGAGGCCTTCCCGGAAACGGAAAACCTATTGACCGGCGCGGTGACCTACGAACCCTCAGTGCCTTTCGAGGGCGACGCTCCTGACAAGGCCGTTTGCCTGCACCCGTTTCTGATGAATGACCCGGAATCCGAGGCCCGGCGTGTCATTGAAATCATCGAGGAAGCCCAGTCAAGGAATTCGCGCGCGACGATTGCCGTACTGGTAATGGCTCGAAACCATTTGTTCCATATCGTGGCCGCGCTTCGCCAACGCGGAAAGAAATTTCGTGCCGTGGAGATCGACGCTCTGGGCGAACGCCCGGTGGTTCAGGACCTGATGTCCCTCACTCAGGCGCTCCTGCATCCGGGGCACCGACTGGCCTGGTTGTCCATCCTGCGGGCACCCTGGTGCGGACTGAGGCTGGCGGACCTGGATGCGCTTGTGAAGGGCGATTCCGCCACCCCCGTCTGGGATCTACTTCAGGATCCCGCCAGGCAAGAACAAATGTCCCTCGAAGGCAGGACACGGATCGATCGTTTGATCCCTCTTCTAGGAGATGCACTGGCCAGGCGCGAAAGACTGCCGGTCCGCCGCTGGGTGGAGGGCCTGTGGATCGCTCTGGGCGGTCCGGCCTGTCTTGAAACGCGGGCGGACCTCGAAGATGCCGCCGCCTACCTGGACCTGCTGGAGCAGTCAGCCGACGGCATGCAACTCCGCGACGAGACCGGGTTCGCCAAAGAGGTCTCCCGCCTGTACGCTCCGTCCGATGTCGAAGCGGACGAAAGGCTCCAATTGATGACCATTCACAAGGCCAAGGGACTGGAATTCGACACGGTGATACTACCGGGGCTGGGGCGCCTGACGCGACACGACGATCCAAGCCTGCTGCGGTGGCTGGAGTTCGTGGACGGGGACCTGTCCCGTCTGCTGCTGGCGCCGATTGCCCAAGCGGCGGGCGACAAGGACCCGCTCTACGACTACCTTAAGAGCATCGACTGGGCGAAGCGTGTTCATGAGAATACGCGTCTCCTCTACGTGGCTGCCACCAGGGCACGGCAGAGCCTCC
>JAPVWS010000383.1 GCA_027493295.1 Candidatus Versatilivorator vitaminiformans
GATCCTGAATTGGGGGTAGGGCGGTCCCGGCATGAGCCGTTCGTTGGGGTAGAGGTCCAGTTCCTCGGGGTGGTCCAGCACCAGCAGTTCAGCCTGGTCGATGTAGAGCACCTCCTCCAACTGGTTGTTGATTCGCAGCGAGTAGCGGCCGTCGCGGGCCTTGAGCTGGGAGGAAGCGATCCTGATGTATTCGTCGGTGTCGGGCGTGTTGTAGCGCCCCGGGCTCAGCAGGTATCCGATGGCGCAACCACCCAGGAAGTCGGTGACGAACTGGTAGCGGTGGCCGTTCCAGGTGTAGAGCAGCGGGCAGGAGGTTCCCTTGCGGTCCAGCTCGTTCACCAGGCGGACCCGGTTGACCGGCAAATCCGTCTCCGACTGCAGCACCCCTCCCGGCCAGAGCAGCCGCAAGGCGTCCACCGAGTCGCGCTGTCCAAGACCGAAGAGAACTTCCGGGGGGCTCTGGGAGAGATAGCCGCTGCCGCCGTTGATCTCCACCTTCTGCCAGAGGGTCCCCGACTTGACCTCCACTTTGGTGCCAATGCCCGACTTGTTGCTGTTGGTGCCCTTCAGGCGGATCTTCACCCACCGGTTCCGGTTTCCCCCCTGGTTGCGTAACAGCAGCGGGCGGCCGCCGCTGACCGTCAACAGGAGATCGGTGTCTCCGTCGTTGTCGTAGTCGCCCAGGGTCGCGCTGCGGAAGGCCCGGTCCCGAAATCGGTCCAGCCCCGATTCCGCTGTGACGGCCTCGAAACGGCCCTCGCCCCCGTTCCGATACAGCTCCATGACGGACCCCTTGGGAGAGGCGCCGGGAGCCGGGCCCCGGACCTCCAGCACGTCCAGGTCTCCGTCGTTGTCATAGTCGAAGGCGTGGCTGGTCCAGCTCCGGTTCTCGGTGGAGACACCGGGGAAAGCCAGCTCATCGGCGCGAAATTGCTGCCTCCCGAGGTTGCGGATCCAGGTGAGGGGACCGCTCATGGGACCCAACAGGAAATCCATGCGGCCGTCCTTGTCCAGGTCGGCCGTGGAGACGCTGTGGGCAGGCAGCGAGGCCAGATGGTCCAAGGGTCTGCCCAGGTCCAGGAAGGTGCCCACCCTCTGGTTGCTATAGAGCCGGTTGGGCCCGCCCACGGCTACAGTCCAGAAGTCCACGTCCCGCCGGTTGTCGAAGTCGGTGAATACCACCGAAAACAGCCGGTCCCCGGGCGCAAGCACCCGGGCCGACTCGGCCAGGTCGGTAAATACTCCCTCGCCGTTGTTGCGAAAGAGGTGGGTTCCACCCTCCGTGGCGTTGTCCGGAGAGTCTCCGGATTTCCCACCGGCAGACGAACCTGCATCCTGGAATCGACCCACGTAGATATCCAGATCTCCGTCATGGTCGTAGTCGGCCAGGGCGGCCGCCAGAGCCGTCGTTGCGATAGAGCAACCCGCCCGATCGGGCCGCGTCCGGGCCGCAGCGGGCCAGATAGAGGTCCAGATCTCCGTCCGCGTCGTAGTCCCCGAAGGCGGCTCCCGAACCCATGCGGGCGGCCCTCTGGCGAACCGGGTCCGCCGGATCGGCTGCTGCCGCAGAAGTTGAGTCGGAGCCTCCCGCTTGCCTGCCGGCAGCATGCGGAAGAGTCAGGCCGGCTTCTCGGCCGACCTCGGAGAATCGGACGGGTGTCCCAGTGTCGACAGAGGGCGGCTGCGGGAGCAGGTCCTTGATTTCGGAGTACTCGCCGGTGGCCAGCATGTACTGGCCCTGCTCTCCATATTGAGTGCCGGTGGAGCTCATGCCGCCGCTTTCGCGCAGCCCCAGGAACTTTTGCATCACCTTCTGTCCTTCGTCCCGATTGCCGCCGCGCAGCAGGCTCATGGCCAGGCTGTAGTGGGCGGCCGTGTCGTAGGGGGAGAGCTGAACCACCTGCCTCAGCACTTTTTCCGCCTGGTCGTACTCCTCGCGTTTCAGGAGTATCTGGCCGACCTGATAGAGCGTGGGCGGGTCTTGCGGGTCCTGGAGCAGAATTTTTCGGAAGGATTCCAGAGCAAGCTCCAACCGGTCCTGGTTCTTGTGGATGAGGCCCATGGCAAAAAGGGCGGTCGGCTGGCCGTCATTCAGACTCAAGGCCTGCTTCAGGAGCTTTTCCGACTCGTCCAGCTGCTGGAGGTAGAAGTGAGCCAGCCCGCTGTTGACGATGGCCGGTAGGAAGTCCTGGCGGATGGCCAGGCATCGGGCGAATTCCTCCAGGGCCTTTTCGTGATTGAACTGCTCCAGCAGGGCGATGCCGATGTTGTTGTGGTAGATCAAGCGAGCGTCGGCCGATGGGCTATCGGCAGTCGATTCCGCATCCGCAGCCCGGAGGGAACCGGCCGGCCCCAGAGATTGGCAGCCTGTCGGTCCCAAGGCCAGGACAAGCACCAGGAACAGGTCGAGGCGCCGCTTTGCAGAGCAGCTTTGGGGTTGAATCATGCCGGAAGCTCCTGAAATGATTGAGGGATTAACCACAAAAGGCACAAAACCAATTTTTGATTTCGAGTCTTGACGATCGGAGGGTTCTTTTTTGTGCCTTTTGTGGCCATTCCCGGAAAAGATCCCTCTGCCGATTTTTGTAAACGCATCATTCCAAATAAACAAGCACGTTCCCCAATGCAGTGTCGTGGGTTAGGGGAGAGCTGCGAAGCTGCGGTTGGCGTGGGTATCCGACCCGACGCCCCCTACAGGCCATCCTTATAGAGCTGCGAAGCAGCGCCCTCGTGTAGCCCCAGGCGGAAGCCTGGGGTCGTATGGGTTCTGCGCCAACCCAGCCGCGAACGCGGCGAATAGGAAGCACCCTTCCGAAACGCAATGCCTCTCCAAAACAAGGCCAAGATTTAGCTCCGGAGTCGCCTGATCCCGCGCTACAGCTTGGTTGCCCCAATGTCATTCCCGATCGGGAATTTTGCAATAGGCCCATGTGTTTGTGTCCTTTGTGGCCATTCCCCGCAAAGATCCCGCTGTGGGCGGCGACTTATTTGCTGACCAGTCCCTTGCCTTCCCGAATCACGATTCGCTGATTGGGGGCGAGGTTGGTCAGCTTGTCCACCGACCCGCTGGGCCAGAGAACCTCGAGTGAGAGAATCTTGTCCGAACGGCCCAGGCCGAAGGTCACCGGGAGTTCGCTCTGGGAGCAATAGCTGCTGCCGCTCTTGACCCGACGCCACAGTCGGCCGTTGGCAAGCTGGAGGGTCACCTTGGCCCCGATGCCGTCCCGGTTGCTGGAGGTTCCCACCGTCTTGACCCGCAAGTAGCGGTTGGGGTTGTCCCTCTCGTTTTTCCAGAGCACTGCCGGGCCGCCGTTGGTGGTCATCAACAGATCCAGGTCGCCGTCGTTGTCATAATCCCCGTAGGCGCCGCCGCGCCCCACTCGGGGCTGCACGAAGTCAGATCCCACCCGATGAGCAACCTCGACGAATCCCTTGCCCTGATTGTGGAACAGGTGGGGCGGCTGGGGGTATTTTACCCGCCGCTGAACCTTGTTGATGTCGTTCTCCACATGGCCGTTGGCGACGAAAATGTCCAGCTTGCCGTCCAGGTCGAAGTCGAAGAAGAAACAGGCAAAGGCC
>JAPVWS010000384.1 GCA_027493295.1 Candidatus Versatilivorator vitaminiformans
CCGGCTCGACTGCGGGCTGGATCCCCTATCTGGCGATCTCGCCGATTCCGTCCCCCCCACCGGTTCGACTGCGGGCGGAGCCCTTGTCTCACCGACTCCCCCTCCAGGGGGGAGTGATACTAAAGCGTCTTATGCAGGCCTCGAGAATCACTCCCCCCTTGAGGGGGAGTCGCAGAAGCCGAGCCCCAGGCGAAGGCTGATGCGGAGGGGGGCATACGCGGCGCCGCAAAGCAGCGCCGAATGGCGAAGGCTGATGCGGTGGGGGGCAAGGCCCGGCTCCGGACCGTGCGACGGCACGGTTGATACAGGGCGATTCAGGGGCATTCCAGGCAAGGCGGGTACTACTTGAGGAACTCCAGGAACTCGCTACGGGTCTTGCTGTCGCTCTTGAAGCGGCCGAGCATGCAACTGGTGACGGTCTGACTGTTCTGTTTCTGCACCCCGCGCATCATCATGCAGAAATGAAAAGCTTCTATGACTACACCCACACCCTTCGGCTCCAGGTATTTCCTGACCGTGGATGCGATTTCCGTGGTGAGCCTCTCCTGAATTTGCAACCGCCGGCTGAAGACATCCACGATTCGAGCCATCTTGCTTAATCCGATGATCTTTCGATCCGGCAGGTAAGCCAGGTGGCACTTTCCATAAAAGGGCAGAAGGTGGTGCTCGCAGAGGCTGTAGACCTCGATGTCCTTGACGATCACCATTTCGTCATATTCGGCTTCAAACAGCGCCCCGTTGATCACGGAGTCCAGATCGAGCTGGTAGCCCTGAGTCAGGAACTGGAGACTTGCCGCCACCCGCTCGGGAGTCCGCTCCAACCCTGAACGCTGGTCATCTTCACCCAATTGGTGAAGCATCTGGCGCACCAGCCCGGAAAGGGCCGTGGTCTGTTCCTCCGTCTGGGCCTTCATCAGCATGAATTATTCCTCCGCGGGGGCTCCGGCCGGATTCACAGGTCCAGCCGGCGATCCTCGCCGCATCGCGCTCCCTGCGTGATGCGGATTATCGATTTGAACCCATCGCGCCATGCCATCTATCGAGATCCGGTGCATTGGCTGTGACGGATGGCCTCTGCATTTCTCTCACGACTACACGGCTCGCATGAGAAATGCCGGTCAGTCGATGGTGTAGCTCCAGCCTTCCAGCCTGCCCCTGAGACTCGCCAGGAAACCATCTCCCACAGCACCGTCAATGAGTCGGTGATCGAAGGTTAAAGACAGATAAGCCATGGAGCGGATGGCAATGGCATCGTTGATCACAACCGCCCGCTTGGTGACAGCGCCGACACATAGAGTTGCGACCTGGGGCTGATTGATGATGGGCGTTCCGATCAAGCTGCCAAACACCCCGGGGTTGGTGAGTGTGAAGGTCCCTCCCTGCACCTCTTCCGGACTGAGCTGCTTCTGGCGGGCCCGATGGGACAGGTCAGCAACCTCCCTGGCCAATCCCACCAGTGTCTTCTGCTGAGCCTTCCGGATGACGGGTACGATCAATCCCCAGTCCAACGCCACGGCGACACCCAGGTTGATGTCCTTCTTGTAGACGATGTCGTTGCCGACCATGGAGGCATTCAATATGGGAAAATCCTTCAGGGTGTCGACAACTCCTTTGACAAAGAAGGGCGTCAAGGACAGCTTGAAACCTTCCCGGAGGGCAAACTTCTCGGCGTTCTCCTCCTTGATTCTCACGACGGCAGTCATGTCCACTTCGAAAACGGAAGTGACATGAGCCGAAGTGCGGCGGCTGCTGATCATGTGTTCGGCGATGCTTCTGCGCATGGCTGTCATCGGAACGATTTCGTCCTGATCGGAGGGAGCCGTCCCCAGCCCCTCCTGAGCCTGCTGAACCAGCGGCCGAGTCACCTCGGCGATCCTCTCCCGCTCTGACAGATAGTTCAGGATATCCCGCTTGGTGATCCTCCCTCCCAGACCGGTCCCCTCAATCTCCCTCAGGTCAATTCCCTCTTCCCGGGCCATTCGCCGCACCAGCGGGGAGGCCCGAATTCCGCGTCGAGAGTCGGCAGCTTCAGTTCTCGGATCCCGCCCGGGAGTCTGCTCGGCCTCTTGGGGGAGAACCGCATTTCCGGCCCCCGCGGAATCCTGAACTGCGCCTGCGTCGTCATCGATAATGGCGACTACGGTGTTGATCTCGACGGTCTCTCCTTCCTGGAACAGGATTTCTCTGAGGATGCCCGAGGCTGACGCAGGTATTTCGGAATCCACCTTGTCGGTGGAAATTTCAAAGAGAGGTTCATCGCGTTCTACCCGGTCGCCCACATTCTTGAGCCACTTGGTGATCGTACCTTCGAAGATGCTTTCCCCCATCTGGGGCATGATGACGTTGGACGGCATGGACTTCTCCAACTTGGACGACGGAATCAGTATGCTGCCAAGTGCCTGGCCACGCGGATGACATCCGAGGTTTTGGGGAGAAAAAACTCTTCCAGCGGCGGGCTGTAGGGGATGGGAGTGTCGGGGGCCGTAATGCGCATGACAGGCCCGTCCAGGTACTCAAAGACCTCTTCCGCAATGAGCGCGGCCAGTTCTCCCGCAAAGCCACCGGTCCGAGTGTCCTCGTGCAACAGAATCACTTTTCCGGTTTTCTTGACCGACTCGAGAACCGTTGTCTTGTCCATGGGCACCAAGGTGCGCAGATCCACCACTTCCAACTCGACGCCGTCTCCGGCCAGGACTCCGGCGGCTTCCAGGGCATTGTGAACCATGGCGCCGTAGGTGATCACTGAAATATCGCCCCCCGCACGCTTGACATCGGCCTTGCCAATGGGGACCAGGAACTCGTCGCTCGGAAGCTCCTCCTTGACGCGTCGATAGAGGTACTTGTGTTCGAAAAAGAGAACGGGATCTTCGTCGCGAATGGCTGACTTGATCAATCCCTTGGCGTCATAGGCGGTAGACGGAGCCACCACCTTCAATCCGGGAGTATGCACGAAATACATCTCCGGATTTTGAGAGTGGAAGGGACCGCCGTGAATGCCACCCCCGGACGGACCCCGGATCACCATGGGGACTCCGGCACCCCAACGGTAGCGGCATTTGGCGGCGAAGTTGGTGATCTGGTCAAAAGCACAGGAGATGAAGTCGGCGAACTGCATCTCGGCCACCGGTCGCATCCCCATCAGCGCGGCGCCAATGGCTGCCCCCACGATGGCCGATTCACAGAGAGGCGTGTCCATCACACGCTCTTCCCCAAATTGATCCAGAAAGCCCGCCGTCACCTTGAAGGCTCCGCCATAGACGCCGACATCCTCGCCCAGCACAAAGACGTCGTCGTCGCGAGTCATTTCCTCCCAAAGCCCCTGCCGAATGGCTTCGACGTAGGTTGTGGTTGCCACGGATTACCTCCAGCGATCGGGAGAAAAGAACGAAGCCGCAAAAGCCAATGGAGCATCGACCGACTGATCGGCGTACACTCCCTCCAGAGTTTCCTCGGGGTCCGGGAGCGGATCGTTCTCAGCCAGACTCACGGCCTGGTCCACTTCCTGGGTAATGCGAGTGGCCATTTCCCTCACGTCGCGTTCGCTCATCACCCTATCCCGAATGAGGCGGGTCTCCCACCTCAGAATGGGGTCCTTCTTGCCCCACTCTTCGAATAGCTCCTTGGGCACGTACCTGCCGTCATCGTGGGCGGAGTGACCCGTCATGCGGAAGGTCTTGCACTCGATCAGACTGGGGCCGCCACCGTTACGGGCCAACTCCACCGCCTCGCGGGTCGCCTCATAGACGGCCGTCACATCGTTCCCATCCACCGTGACGCCCGGCATGGCGTAGCCCTGGGCTCGAATAGAGATATCCCGTATGGGCATTTGCTTCTCCAGGGGGGTGGAGTAGGCGTACTGATTGTTGTTGCACAGAAAGACAACCGGCACCCTCTGCACCGCCGCCAGATTCAGTCCCTCGTGCCAGTCCCCCCGGCTGGTGGCTCCGTCCCCGAAATAGCAGAGCACCACATTCCGCTGCCGCCGCATTTTGTAGGCCAGGGCAATGCCGGCGGCTACCGGAACGGTGTCGGCCAGCATACTGACGAAGGCCACGATCTTGTGGCGCATATCGCCCATGTGCATGTTGGCTTCCTTGCCCCGGGTCACCCCCGTCTTTTTGCCCATGTACTGGGCCAGCACCGCACGTGCGGACAGGCCACGTATCAGAAAAGCTCCCATGTCCCGGTGGGATGGACAGATGCAATCGTCCTGCTCCAACTGGATGGAGGAGCCTACGGAAATCGCTTCCTGGCCCCGTCCCACGTAGACGCCTCCCACGATCTTCCCTTGCCGGTAAAGCTTTCGTTCTATCCTGGTCTCGATCTCACGGGACAGCTTCATGTAGTAGAGCATGTCCCGGCACACCTTTTTGTCAGGCAGCATAGATCTTGCTCTCCCTTTGCAAATTCTCGACCCGAGCCCTTGGGCTCGGCTTCACTATCGGTCCGGGAAGTCCGACTGCTCCAGCCAGGAATCCATCGAGGTTTCTTCCCAATCGGCAACTCGAAAGGATCGTCCGAATGCCCTTGCGAAATGGCGAACGAAACAGGAGCGCACTTCCGGCAGCTCCAGTGGCCGGCCCCGTTGAGCCGCCATGGAGGTCACACCGCGGCCGACCAGGCCGCAAGGAACTATCAAATCGAAATACCGCAGGTCGGTGTTCACATTCAAGGCCAGACCGTGGGAGGTGACCCAGTTGCTGGTTCGGACCCCGATCGCCCCTATCTTGCGACCCTCGACCCAAACACCGGTGGCGCCGGGCAGTGTCTCCGAAGGGATCCCGAAGTCCAACAGCATCTCCACCAGGCAGCGCTCCAGCGTGCGCAGGTATCGGTGAATGTCCCTGTGCCACGCTTTCAAATCCAATACGGGGTAAACCACCAGTTGGCCGGGACCGTGGTAGGTAATATCTCCGCCACGACCGGCAGGGTAAACCCGCACGCCCCGCTCGCGAAGTTCCTGCGGCCCGGCGAGCAGATGCTCTCTCTTTCCTCCTCTTCCCAGAGTGATAATCGGGGGATAGTCGACAAACAGCAAACAGTCAGGCAGGAGGCCGCGCTTTCGCCGCGTAACGATCCGGTCCTGGATCTTCAGGCTTTCTTCATAGTCGCGGAAGCCCAGATCGAGCCCCAGACAGGCAGGTTCACAATCCTGTGGCGCCCTCTCCGAGCGAGACACTTGCAGGGCCGCCGGCTGGACTGACACCGCCATAGCGGCACTGTATTCCGGAGAGGGAGCCGTACTTTCGCCGGCCAATTCCATTCTGATCCCTTGAGAAGAGTTCAAATGAGAGTCGCCGAACTCCCTTCCCAGGCCCAATAGCGACAGGAGGATCCGGTTGCATCAGGCCGTGCCGCACCCACACGGCAGGCTGAACCTGCAGGCGCGGATCTAGTACTATATAACAATTGAATTCACTAGGCCAGACCGCAGCCGGGCGCTGGTGTTCTGAGACAGGACACTACAGCGGCAGCTCCCTCCCCAGGCCCAGCTTCCTGGCTTCCCGGTAAACAATGATCGCCGTGGCCATGTCATCCAGGGCGATTCCCAGGTTGATGCAGAACGTTCGCTCGTCCTCGCGTTCCCGACCGGGTTTCCTGCCGGCCAGGATCTCTCCCAGGTCGGCATGGGCCCGGGGTGTCTGCCTGAAATAGCCCTGGTCGCGATAATAGTCCAATTGTTCAGTGTCGTCGGTCGCCAGTTTGTCGGCCTCGGCCAAGGCATCCCCCTGCCAATAGGAATCGAAGTCGACGGCGCTGGCAAAGGCTCCCCGGCGCAACCATCCGGGTTCAATCACGGGCTCGGGATTCTTCAGGATGGGACCACTGGTCACCACCAGGTCGGCCCCCACGCATTCCTTCGGCGTGCCGACCACTTCGATCTCCAACTGCAACCGCTGTCCCATCTCCGTGGCAAAGCTCCGAGCAATCTCAGGA
>JAPVWS010000385.1 GCA_027493295.1 Candidatus Versatilivorator vitaminiformans
ACTACGGTCGAGCGAGCATGGATGCGCTGAGGGGAAAAGGACAAGCCAGGGCGCGCCCAGCACCGTGTGTAGGCTGAAGACTCCATACAAAGCGCCGCAGGTTGTTAAACACGAATACGTTACTACCGTAGGCTCAGCGGCCTGGTGAGAAATGCGGGCTAGTTTACTTGATCAGCCGGGTCTCGGGGTATTGGGCGAACCAGCCGAACCAAAAGGCGCGAAAGGCCGGGACTCGAGGCAATACCCGGTCGGGATTTCCCTCGGAAATCAGGCCGTCTTCCGTCATTTTCCAGGCTTTTCCGCTGTCGTCGACCACCCGGTAATCCCGCAACAGCCGCTGGAACCTTTCCTTTCCGGTCTTGAAGACACGGTTGGCGCCGGCCCGGGTCGTCAGGATGGTCAGTGAGTGACCGGCCAGCTCGGTCCGGAACACCGGATTCTTCTTCAGGAATCTCGAGCTGACCGCCAGTGGCTGCTCCTTGCCGTCGGGGGAATAGGGAGAGAGCACGATCCCCAGGATTTCAGCCTTGTTTCTCAGGCGCTTGTCCCTCTCGGCCACCTGGAACATCAGCGAATCGGTCGAAAAATATTGCTTGTAGGCTTGACCCTCCCTGTAGTCACGCTCATGGCCCGTATCCAGAGACAGGACGGTGGTGTCGGGGTGTTTTTTCCGCCATTCCCCCCAGCGGGTGGTCACGATGGGAAGCGACTCCAGCTTGAGGCCGGATCCCGCCAGTTTGCCGATCACGGGCGTTCCCAGCAGGGTGGACCAAAGACTGTTGGACTCGTGGTCGAACATCAGCTTGTTGGCCCGGTAGACCAGTCCGCTGGTGCCGAAGGTCCTGTGCTGTCCTCCGACGACGCTCTTGTAGGGGATGGCGGTGCCGCAGAGCGTACAGTAGACCAGAGTTATTTCAGCGCCGCCCAATCTGTCCAGAGCCATCTCGTGCCAGGCCAGAATCCGCTTGGGGTAGGCGCGAGCACTGCCCTCCACCGATAGACCGAAGACGATGTGGCTGTCCTTGAGGTAGTCGGCCCGACTGGCCGGAATGTTCTCGGGGTGGTCCAGCGGTGGAATGCCGTTGACCCTCACCCCTCCCCACTGCACCTCGTCCAGCCGGACCAGGGAGCGGGCGTTGGGGGGGAAGAACTTGACCATGCGCGGATCGATGATCTTGTAGAAGGACCGCTTGAAGATAAGGTATTCAGGGTGGGGCTGGTAGGGTTGCTTCCAGACCCACCTCAGCCAGCGCTGGCTGTCCTGTCCGAAGAATTGGCCGGTCTGCTTGGTGAGGAAGCGAAAGAGCCGACTCTTGATTTCCGGGTAGGTAGGCCCGCTCAGCTCCACCAGCATGGCGGTATAGGAGTCTCGCCAGGAGCGGCTGAGGGCTTCCAGGGCAGGTTTGGCATCGGCGTCCTGGCTGGCTCCCGCCTGAAAGAACAATTCCAGGGAAGGGACTTCACCCGAGTTGTCGTTGGCAGGCTCGGCTCGGCTCGGCAGGATGGCGAGAGCAGCCGGAAGGAACGCCAGTCCCAGCAGGCAGGCCGGCAGCTTGCGGGTTTTCCTGGGGGAGCACTGAGTTTTCTCGGGGATTTTCGTTTTCCGGAGTGAGCTCATAATCCCGCCGAAGCAAGTGGTATAGCTGGAGAAGAAGACATGGAAGGCCCCAACTGCTCATCGGGCCCGTCTTCGGCATCCGCCCAGGTATTCAGACGGTCTCTTTATGGAAACAGGTTGGCCGGTGGGCTTGCCGAGTCCGCCAGAACGGGACGGAACCTTTTCAGGGAGAGAAATCTCCGGTCGTCATGCTCAGGTCCCGGTCACTGTTTCCTCCCAGTTCACGGATGACCAGGCGACGGTCCCGCCAGGTCAGGCCGGCGACCCCCCGGTAATCTTCGGGGATCTTGAACAGGAAGGCCAGAAAAGACCGCACCGCGGTCTGACCGGCGTCCAGGTGGACGTAGAGCGGTCGATCGAAGATTCTGCCCTTCTCGACCAGGATAGGGAAGGGCTGGTGTAGTCCGCTGGTTCCGAACTCCAGGCCCCGCGCCTGTGGCTTGCCGTTTTCGGAGTGGCGCCAGATGTTGAGCCAGGGGTATTCTGCGGTGCTCCACAGGTACCCGATCAACAACCCCTGCGAGGGGCTGCTGGCGGTGATCCAGCCAAGGTCCTCGTCAACGACGAAAGAGACCACGTTGGGGTCGGAGTCGTCCGCCAGTCGGCGCAGCGACAGTGGTTGACCCTGTTTGAGCGCCTGGGGCCAATACACTGCCGGCTCCTCCGGATTGGGTAGGGGGCTGGTCTGCATGAAGCCCTTGCGCGCGTTGCTGTCGACCAGGGTGCGCTCGTCCAGGAACGGGGGGCCGATAGTCGGGTGCTGGACCATGTTGTAGATACGCCCCAGCTTGTTCCTGTTGGTTACGCTTTCGGAGACGATGCAGCTCGCCGAGGAGTCGGACAGGCGAACGGTCCGCAAGACCTCGAGTCCGGCCATGGGAAGCAGGGCCGACATGGTCGCCTCCAAGGCTTCGCCCTTGCGAGCCGGTCCTTCCAGAACCGTCCACTCGACGCGGCTGGCCTCCCCGTGAAAGAACATTCCGTTGCGTTCTTCGGCTTCCGAGGGCGCGCCCCAGCGATCCAGGCAGAGGAAGTGGCCCAGGGGTTTCAAGACCACCGTTTCCCCCGGGTCCCACTGGAGAGGGTTGACGGAGTGATCGCTCAAGCGGAAGTCCACCAACGATCCTCCGCCGAGATCCACCACCAGCCGAGCGGCCCGGCCCTCCAGAATCAGGGAGGGACGGCCGTTGAAGAGGGTTTCGGCGTGCATGGGCGCGCTGATGGCCAGGAGCGTGATAACCACGGCGCTCCGGATCACGGCTCGGAATCTGTTGAGTGCGGAATTCGCCACCGGCAGACCAGGATCAAATCTCCGACAGAAGCTTTAGTTGGCCGTTGCTGTCGCCGATCGATTCGGGATGGATGCCCATGTGGCTCAGCAGAGTCATGTAAAGATTGGTCAACGGAGTCTCGTCGGGGTAGCGGATATGGCGGCCGGGGTGGAGACGGCCCGAACCCCGTCCGGCGACCATCACCGGCAGATCGTGATGCAGGTGTTCGTTGCCGTCGCTGAGACCGCTGCCGTAGACGATCATCAGGCTGTCCAGCAGGCTGCCGTCGCCGTCGGGAATCGACTTCAGTTGTCCCAGCCAGTAGGCAAACTGTTGCGTGTGGTAGCGGTTGATCCTGATGATCTGCTCGATCTTGGACTGATTCCCCTGGTGGTGAGTGAGTCCGTGGTGAGCATTGGACACGCCAATCTCCCGGTAGGTGCGATTGCTGCCTTCCCGCCCCATCATCAGAGTCGTTATGCGGGT
>JAPVWS010000386.1 GCA_027493295.1 Candidatus Versatilivorator vitaminiformans
GATCATGGCGCAGGCATTTTCCCCTCAGCGCGTGCTCGGGAGCGAAGAGCGTAGCGGTCACTACGGTCGAGCGAGCATGGATGCGCTGAGGGGAAAAGGCCAAGCCAGGGCATGCCCAGCGCCGTGTGTAACCGCACGACGTACCAATCAGACCGATGAGGTGCTGAAAATAGATGGACTTTCATCTATGAATCGAGCGGCCTGGTGAGAAATGCGGGCTAGACCAGCCGCCGAAAACCCGACTGTTTGACGGGGCATTCCAGGTACTTGACCGGATCGCCCTCCTCCAGCGCCCTTCCCACCACTTCCAGGGCTTCTCCAATCTTCTCCAGGGCCTGATCCAGATCCGCCTGGGAATGCTGCATGCAGAACATGAAACCCGGCCCGCCAATCACACCTCTCTTGGCGGTTTCCTGCAGGTAAAGGGTGGACGCGGCGGCGTTCTGCTCGGCAGGAACCCCTTCAAAGACCATGGCAGGGAAGGAGGGCAGCCCAATCACCCGGAAGGAGAGCCCCAGCTCCCCGAAAATCCCGCTCAGGCCCTTCATGAAGCTGTGGCCGATGTCCTGGATGATCGCACTGACGTTGCGGGCGCGGTACTCCTGCAGGGTGGCCTTGCAGGCTGCCAGGCCGGTGGCTTCGGCCCAGTAAACGCTGCTGATGAAGGAGTCCAGAGCCACCTGCATGATCTCCCTTTTGCCCACCACGGCGCCCAGGGCAAAGCCGTTGGAAATGCACTTGGCGAAGGTGGCCATGTCGGGGACCACTCCGTAATATTCCTGGGCGCCACCCAGAGCGGTGCGGAATCCCGTGACCACCTCGTCGAAAATCAGAACCACTCCGTGGTCCCGAGTGAGTTGGCGCACTCCTTCCAGATAGCCGGGGTCGGGCGTGTAGGTGCGAGCAGCCTCCATGATCACGCAGGCGACCTCACCCCGGTTTTCCTCCAGCAGATTTCGGAGCGAGTCCAGATTGTTGTATTCGAAGGCCAGGGTGGTGTCCAGCAGCCCCTTGGGGACTCCCCGGGGGGTAATCCCGTGCATCAGGTGTTTCTCCAGAGCCGCGCCTGGAGCCAGATTGGCCGACAGGTACCAGTCATGCCAGCCGTGATAGCCGCAAAAGGCCACCTTGTCTCTGCCGGTGGCTGCCCGGGCGATGCGGACGGCGACCATGTCGGACTCCCCGCCGCCCTTGCAGAAGCGGACCATTTCGGCACAGGGAACGATCTCCGCCAACAGTTCGGCGGCCTCGATCTCCAGGGGGTGGTTGACGGTCAACCCGGTACCGCTGGCGGCCTGCTCCCGGACGGCCCCGACCACGCTGGGAAAGGCATGTCCCAGAAGGACCGAGCCGGCGCCGAGGTTGAAGTCGAGGTACTCGTTGCCGTCCACGTCCCATAGCCGGCAGCCCTGCTGGCGGTGGCTGTAGACGGGCGAGATCCCCTGCGCGTGAAGTTCGGCACGCCTTCCGAACAGGTGGGTGCGGCCGGCGATCAGTTGGTCGGCCCTCCTATAGAGCCGGGTGGATTCGGGGACTCGGGTCCCGTGGCTCAGGGTGCCTGAGCCCTGCTCTGGTGGATTCATCGGTTCACCTCTTGTCTTGATTCCGGGGCAAGGATTATATAAATGTTCGTTCCGTGATAGATTCTTATTTCTGGGCATTGCGCCGAACGATTTCCGTGGGATCTTCCGGTGGCTGGTTTCGGGAATGGAGCGGCAGCACCAGCCCGAGTTGCTCTTGGGGGCGCCATCTTGGGCTGGCCACGCTTCCCGCGCTCGCCTCGAAAGTGTCGCCTCCGGCGGCAAATGCGACCGAACCGCGTCCGACGTGATTTCAGGGAAAGGTTTCGACAATGAGTAGATCCAATCAGTTGCCGTGGGTCCGGAATTCCAAATTGGCCGGCCCGACTTCCCCGATGTCCGACAAAGATGCTGCCAACTCGTTTGACCCACGCCAGCCCAGTCGGTCACCCCTGAGGCTGGGTCCGGCTTGGTGGGCGCTCCTGACCCTCTATTGGCTTCTGTTCCCGCCGCCGACCTACGCCTACATCGACCCCGGGACAGGCAGCTACGTTCTTCAGGTTGTGATCGCGGGCCTGTTGGGCGCCTTGGTTTCCCTCAGGATATATTGGGCAAGGATCAAGGCCTTCTTCAAGGGAAACCCGCCATTGGGCGGAAACGATCCGGACAAGCATGAATGATTCGATCGAGGGTCTGCCTTCCTCCTTTCGCGACCCCAGTGGATTTCTGTTTCTCGATCGGGGTGTGCTCTACCGCCAGGTCAATCGCAGTTATCGGGAAGATTTTAGCCACCTCATGGACTCGGGACTCTGTTCCAGTCTGATCGATGCAGGGCTCCTGGTGGCTCATGAGGAGATGGACTTGCCACTGGTGCAGTCGCCGGAATGTTTCAAGATTCTCAGGCCGGATCGGTTACCCTTCATCTCCTATCCCTTCGAGTGGAGCTTCAGCCAGCTCCAGGACGCCGCCCTGACCACGCTGGCGATCCAAAGGCAAAGCCTGGAACATGGCATGTCCCTCAAGGACGGCACCGCCTACAATATCCAGTTCCGCAATGGGAAACCCCTGTTTATCGACACCTTGTCCTTTGAAAAGTACTTGGAAGGCCGGCCCTGGACAGCCTATCGCCAATTCTGCCAGCATTTCCTGGCGCCCCTGGCGCTGGCCAGCTACTCCGATATTCGACTCAGCCAGTTGCTCCGGATTCACCTGGACGGTGTTCCCTTGGACCTGGCCAGTCGGCTGCTACCCTTTCACACCCGCTTCCGGTTTTCCCTGCTGACCCACCTTCATCTTCACGCCAAGGCCCAGACCCACTTTGCCGACAAGCCGGCGCGCCAAGTCCGCCGGTCGGTCAGCCGCAGGGCGCTGCAGGGCTTGATCGAGAACCTGGAATCCTGCGTGGCGGCGCTGAATTGGAAGCCGCCCCAACAGGAATGGGCCTCCTACTATGAAGACACCAACTACACCAGTGAGGCCTTTCGCCACAAGGAGCAACTGGTGGGCGAGTATCTGAACCGAATCACCCCCAAACCCGACATGGTTTGGGACCTGGGCGCCAACACGGGACTGTTCAGTCGTCTGGCCGCAAGCCGCGGGATGACCACTATCGCCTTCGATCAGGATCCCGCCTGCGTCGAGCGGAACTACCGGGTCTGCCGGCAGGAAGAGGATACCAACATCCTGCCTCTTTGGGTCGACCTGACCAATCCCAGCCCCAACCTGGGTTGGCACGGCCGTGAACGAATGTCCCTGTTGGAACGAGGCTCCCCGGACGCTGTCCTGGCCCTGGCTCTGATCCACCACCTGGCCATTGCCAACAACCTGCCTCTTTCCCGTCTGGCCGGCTTTTTCGGTGAACTGTGCCGCTCACTGATCATTGAGTTCGTCCCCAAGACCGACTCGCAGGTGCAACGGCTGCTGGCTTCGAGGGAAGACATCTTTCCAGGCTACACCCAGGAGGCCTTCGAGCAGGCCTTCAGACGCTATTTCGAAATCAGAGAGGTCGGCAAGATCCGACAGACGGAGAGGACGCTGTATCGCATGGAGAGAAATCCGCTCTGAAGGGAATGCTCATCCGGGGTGTGGATGAGCGAAGCATGCAACCGCACAAGGCGACTCGGGCCATTTACCTGGCTTTCACATTCAGGCTGACGCTCACCATGGCCACGGCCAACCTTCTCACATCCGTTCCAGTGCCGATGGATTTGGGGGAGATGGCGTCGGGCAAGTCGAATTCGATCGTGATTCCCCTGGCGTCGACCAGTTCCTTTGGGATGGTTGCCTGCAACCGGTGAGTTTTTCTCTCGGTGGCTGTCCATTCACCCACCCTGTTTCTGTTGGCCAGAACACGAATGGTTTGCTTGGGCACCCGTTCTTCCCGCAGGAAGGGTCGAAGCACTGCCTGGAGGGTGAGATCCTTTTCAGGTACGGGCACTGGAATATGGAGGCTGGCGAGGTGTCCGCTGGTCCAGCAGAAGTTATCCTCGACCGTCCTGCTCCACCCCCCACCCATGTAGGCTTCCGCGTTGCCATCCCTTCCGAATCGGATCTCCGTCCCGTACCGATAGCCCGGCCAGAGATGCAGGCTGAGGGAACGCATCAAAATAGCCAATTTTCTCCCGTCGCCTCCGGCGCCAATCGACCTGGGCGAAACGGCGTTGGGTAGATGGAAACCGATCTCTATCTCTGGAGAGCGAATCAGTGCCTTTGGAATTGCAGCTCGGAACTGGTGAAACTGCTGTTTACCGGCGGACCAGAGATCGATCTTGGTGCCATTGGCAAGGACGTGAATTTGTTGTTCCGGGACCTCCGTTCTGATGTAGGGCCTGAGAGTGGCCTTCAAGAGAAGATCGGTATCCGGTACATCCAACTTGATCTTCAAGCTTGAGCTGTGGCCATTGTTCCAGCAGCCGTTGCTCATCGGCGAGCTCCACCCGAAACCCAGGAAATCGTCGGCATTTCCCAACAGTCCGAAGCGGATGTCGGTGCCGAATTCGTACCGGGGTCTTCTTCTCGATACAGTGACAGGCTCGCCACCGTGGCATGCCGCCGGATCGAAAACGCTGCCTGTAATCAAGTACTTGGTGAGTTCCGGCTCTCCACTGGACGTGCGGTAGGTTACGAACGGACGACTTCGTGCCTCCCTGGGGGAGATTTCAAAAATGGGTCGTCCGGGAAACCCTCCATCGACTCCACTCGCTTTCATGATGGTTGCCGCGATGTCCAGGAGAGAGGTTTGAGCCCTCGAAACCGTCAGAGCCCCCGACCTTCCCGGAAGCTTCATCGTTAGCAGGGCAGCAAGCCGGGGGACACAGGTTTCGATCGTTTTCCCATCGACAACCGGAGGAATCTGGCTGCCGTGATCACCCTGCAGAACAATGAGGGATGAATCGTAAAGATTCAATTCCTTGAGTCGATTCAACAACTTCAGAAAAAGTTTCAGGATTGCGCGCGCTTCGTTCAGGTAATTTTCCCTGGTGTTGGGAAGGACCCGGCCGGCATAACTTCCGTCAGCCCGCGTGACATAAGGAGGATGGGGCGGAATCAGGTGGAGGAAGTGATAGGCCGGTTGGGAATCGCCTACAAAAACATTTCCCGCGTAATCGTTGAAGAACGCCTTTTTCTGGAAAGAAGAGACACTCCTGTGTCCGGCCACCAGCGGTGTGATCAACCAATTGTTGTCGTTGTAGATTCCATAGCGTGCCCAATGGGGAAGTTGCCGAAACAGCGCCACATCCATGAGGTGGGCGGCGCTGAGGTGAACCACCTCCTCCGGCGAACCCATGTAGACCCTTGGAATGTTGTAGTAGTTCGTGAACTTGCCTTCCCGCATGGACTCCAAGGGAACCAGGTTCACTTTATATCCGTCATCGTGTAGACGGTTCTGAAAGCCTTTGCGGACCGACTCCCGGTAGTAGCTTCCCGGAAGCTGTTTCCCGTCATAAATCTGACCGGAGAAGATGGCCGGTATCGAAAACGAAGTGTAGGGGGCAACCCCCATGTTGTCTTCGAACAGAACAAAGCCCTCCAGGTCGTTTTCCAGTTGCTGCTCGGCCACCAGTTCCCGGAAAACGTCGGTTTGAAAGCTGTCCAGAATAATGTGAACGATGTTCCTCGAAGAGGAATAGCCCAGCAACTCGGCTGGAACCTTGTGCTGGGGAGTGTGCTTCTTCCACCACAGTCCTCCTTCGGAAGGGAAGCTTAGTGCCAACATCAAGACCGATTGGAGAACAATCAGCATCCAACTGGCGTGTGAGGTGATCCTGATCAGGTGGTGTGAAAAACGCAGGCCGGCTGCCAGGACCAGGACCCATAGCGACGCATCCATCCAACCGCGAAGGCCATACCGCGACCAATCGATTCCTCTCCCATCGAAGACTCCGTAGGTTCCCACCAGAAAACTTCCTTGAAACCAGAGCAGCAATCCAAGACAAAAGATTGCGCACGCCAGTCCCCTTACGGCTCGGCTCGGAATCATGAATCCGATCAGAAGGAACGCAGTCGTCAGCAGAAGGCCGAACAGACCGTATATGGGCAGGAGGCTCCCAAAGCCTACGTCGAACTCCTCGATGTTTCCCCGGAATACGGCAAAAGTTCCGAATACAAATAGATTGGCGGAAACCAAAAGAGAGGGCGGCAATACTTGTTTCAGCCTGTACATTGGTCGGAGCGTGTTCCCGGGGCGGGTAGGAGTTGTACGACTAATTTATTGTCGAGGGTTCTTTCAGTCAGTGGATGACTCCGGAACACAATTTGAAAAGAGAGACTGAAGTTACTCCTTGCGGGACAATACTCTCACCCGGGAGAGGTCCAACAAAGAAGTATCGTAGTTGTAGCGATCCAGGTGATCGACAATCTGCTGCATGGCCTCTGCCGGTGCCAGACCATCCGGACAAGGTCTTGTGTGACCCTTGACCTTAGAAACGAAAGTCACGTTCTTGCGCAACCGGAACTCGATAACCGTGTCACATCGAATCGCCGACACACGGCCGAGCGAAAAAAATGGAGGAATAATGTGGGAAGGGCTTAAGCGCCTGCCGGCTATTACCCCGCGGCCATGACTGCGGTCTGCAGTGAAAATGGTACGCCCGGGATTCGGATCCTTCGCGATCAAGGATCGCCCGGTCATCCATCCGGGGCGATCCATCCCCAGGTAGTCGAGCAAGGTAGGAGCGATATCGAGGTTTTGAGTATTTGAAGACACTCGACGTCTTCGGTCATCGGTTGGAAACAGAAACATCAAGGGAATCCGTTTCCTGTTCGTGTGCTTGACTCCGTGATCGGAGGTGATAACCACTATTGTGTCCTGCAACCGGTTTCGGTCGGCCAGTCCCTGCAGGATCTTGTTCACGTTGAAATCAAACTGCAATATGGCATCGTCGTAGAAGTCCGTCATCCACGGCTGGTCCTGTGTCCTGCCCTTTGAGAAAACACGCCGGTCAGGCTTGAATTTGGACCCATGGGTCCCCAGCATGTGGAGGTAGACGAAGAAGGGCCCCTCTCCCTCGGCCAACCACCGCCAGAGTTGGACGATTCGCTCCGTATCGCCACGTGACTGGTGGGGGACGTGCACAAGCTGGTCGAATGCGTCGCTCATGCGCTCGACATCGAAGACGTGCAGGAGCCGACTCTCGATCCGGTCGCGAATCTGGGTCAGGAAATAGGCGGCCCCCTGTCCAATCGCACCAGTGAACCACTCCGGCAGCAGGAAGCCTTTCAGTTCTCGATCATTGGCCCAGTCGAAAGAATGACGCATGTTGAGATCATAGGCATCGGCATAGTAGCGAAGGCCTATGTTTGCGCTGCGGTATCCAAGGGTTTTCAGGATTGCCGGCAGGTGCTGGTAGGCATCCTTTCCCCTCAGGATATCGGGTGGATAAATGAGGCGCGTCTCGGTGGGGAGCTTCCCCGTCAGAATGGAAGCTACGGAAGCGGCCGAGGGTCCGGCATTGGGAAAGTTGTTCTCGCAAAGCAGCGATCTGTCGGCCAGTTGCCTCAGGTGAGGGGTCGTGTCCCTGTCGTAACCGTACAGCGACATATGCTCGGCCTCAACACCGTCTCCGACGATCAGGAGTATGTTGGGCAGCGCTCCGTTCTTCACCTGTGGGCCGACCGGCGTGGACGCCGATATCTTGTGAGTCCCCACGTAGAGGGTCCCAACCAGCGTGATCGAAGCCAATGCGGCGCATGCAACGCCGAGCGGGCGTCCAAGCCCGTTGCGTGCGATGGTCTGCATTGCCTGCCAAGTCAGGGTGTAGACCGCCACTGCAATCAGCACGAGAAGCGATTGATACCCAAGCAACCCCTTGGCCTCGACGTGCCTGATACCCCAGCCCAGCACAGTCAAGGTGAAGTTATCGATCATCAGAAGGGCAGCCAGGGCCAGCACCCCGGACGGAAGCACGAGACTCACGGGAACCCATAGAGAGCGGAAAAAGCCGGGAACCTGGAAGCGAGCCAACGCGGAGCCGCAGCCAAGCAAGGCCCCGACCATCCAATACAACACCAGGGGGGCAAGCACTGCCACCAGCACCGGACCGGAGGAAACCGCGAGAATGAGCAAAGACTCCGACAAGGGCAGCGAAGACATGAACGAGGGCTTGGTAACAAAAAATAGCCACTCCATGAACACGTAGAAATACACGGCCAAGAATGTGAGTCCGAAGGCTCGTCCCCAAGGTGCAGGATCCGGGAGTTCCGTCCTCAAGTCCCGGAAGGCCTTTGAAGCAACCACGACCTGTTTGCGCCATTCCCCACGAATCATTGACAAACCATTCCATCCCCGGCGGGCGGATCAGTCGAGATTCCGAGTTGACTCATTGAAAAGTTCCCGGCTCAAATTTCGAAAAAAAACAGGGTGGCAGGCCGGAAATGCTCTCCACAAAAGGGAATCAGTGTAGTCTCGGGGGGCTTGATTATCAAGGGTGGCCAGTCAGGTGACAGCCGACCTCGCGACCGGCTGCTCCAGGCGTGGCGTCATCCTTTCCAGGGCTGCCCGGGAACAGTGCTCGGGCCATGTGCTATAGTCACGCCAGCGGTCGTCCAAAAGGAAATCTCCGCTCATCTACATGCCCACCCTCAAGATCCTGCCGGAATCGCGAATCAGTCAGGTGGCCAGTGGCACCGGTCTGCTCGAGGCCAGCCTGACGGCGGGTGTCGAGCTGCCCCAGGCCTGCGGCGGCCGGGCCTCCTGCACCACCTGCCGGGTGCTCGTCAAAGAAGGCGCGGCCGGACTTTCCCCTCTCCGGCTGGCGGAACGGGAGATGCTGGCCGAATCGGGTCTGTTGGGCCGCTACCGTCTGGCCTGCCAGGCCAGGGTTTTGGGTGACGTGGTGGTGGAGCGGCCCCCTTGGCCCTGGCTCGAGGGCGTCGATCCCACGACGGGCGAAGGAATGCACCGTGAGTGAGTCCCGCGAGCGGTTGGAGGTCGACGTTCTCTTCGTAGGGGCCGGCCCCGCCTGTCTGGCTGGAGCCCTCCACCTCACCAATCTGATCCGGGCCCACAACCGGATGTCCCCTCCCGGCGAACGGCTGGAGTCGGTCAGCATCGCCCTCATCGAGAAGGGCCGGGAAGTTGGGGCCCACACGCTGTCGGGCGCCATTTTGGACCCTATCGCGCTGGCGGAGCTGATCCCCGACTACCGGGAGCTGAATGCGCCCTTGGGTCCGGCGGTCAGCGGGGATTCCATCTACTACCTCACCGCGGGGAACCGGTTCCGGCTCCCCTGGGTGCCTCCTCCGCTCAACAACCACGGCAACAGCCTGATTTCGCTCAGTCGGTTCGTCAGGTGGCTGGGGGGGCTGGTGGAAACCCGAGGGGTCGATCTCTTCGCCGGTTTCGCCGGGACGGAGCTGCTGTTCGAGGGCGAGCGCTTGATCGGCGTGCGCACCGGCGACAAGGGCATCGACCGGGAAAACCGGCCCAAGTCCTCCTGGGAGCCCGGTGTCGACATCCTGGCCAAGGTGGTGGTGCTGGGGGAAGGGGTCCACGGTTCGCTGGCCGGGCAAGCGGTGAAGCACCTCGGGCTGGACCGGGGCAAGGCTCCTCAGGTCTACGCCGTCGGCGTGAAGGAGGTCTGGGAACTCCCGGAAGAATCCCCGGAAAAGGGGAAGGTGATCCACACCCTGGGCTACCCCCTCAGGCAGGAGGAATTCGGGGGAGGCTTCCTCTACCACATGGGCCGCAATATCTCGCTGGGCCTGGTGGTGGGGCTGGACTACAGGGACCCGTTTCTGGACCCGCATCGGCAGTTTCAGCGCTTCAAGGCCCATCCTCTGATCGCCTCCCGTCTGGCGGGAGCCCGGCTGGCCGCCTACGGAGCCAAGGCCCTGCCGGAGGGCGGCCATTACGCCATGCCGCGGAGCCATTTCGACGGCGGGTTGCTCATCGGCGATTCGGCGGGCCTGGTGAATTCCATGCGGCTCAAGGGTATCCACCTGGCCATGAAGTCGGGCATGCTGGCTGCCGAGACCATTCTGGAGGCCCTGCTCAGGGATGACTATTCGGAACGGACACTGAGCCGGTACCCCCAGTTGCTGTGCAAGAGTTGGGCGGGGAGGGAACTATACCGGGTGCGCAACTTCCACCAGGGGTTTGAGCGCGGCCTGGTTTGGGGACTGCTCCAGGCGGGGCTCCAGATGGCGACGGGAGGACGGGGCTGGAAGGATCCGCTCCCGAGTCGGCCCGGCCACCGGCGCATGCGGCCCGTCGCCTCCTACCACGGCGCCGGCGCGGTTGCTCCAGGCTCGCTCCAGGCTGACGGGGAGACCACCTTCGACAAGCTCACCAACGTCTATTATTCCGGCACCAGGCACGAGGAAGACCAACCCTCCCACCTGCGAATCAGCGACCCCGGGATCTGTCAGGACCGGTGCCCGCAGGAGTTCGGAAGCCCCTGCCAGCGTTTCTGTCCCGCCAACGTGTACGAACTCGTTCCCCGCGAGGATGGCAGCGGCCGTCGGCTCCAGATCAATCCCTCCAACTGCGTCCACTGCAAGACCTGCGACATCATGGATCCCTACCAGGTCATCACCTGGGTGCCTCCCGAGGGCGGTGGCGGTCCCAACTACGTGAACCTCTGAAGCGCGTCTGTCCGGCCCCGTTCCTTCACTCGATCAGCATGCAGTCGCCGTAGCTGTAAAAGCGGTAGTCAGTCTTCAGGGCTTCCCGGTAGGCTTCGAAAACCAGGTCGCGTCCGGCAAAGGCGCACACCAGCATGAGCAGGGTGGAGCCCGGCAGGTGGAAGTTGGTCAGCAAGGCTCCCACCCGGTGGAAGCGGAAGCCGGGAAAGATGAACAGGTCGGTTTCCCCGCGAAGCCGCGGTTCCGCTCCCCGGAAGGCCGATTCCAGAACACGGGTCACGGTGGTGCCCACGGCCACGATGCGCTGCCCGGCGGAGCCGGCTGTCGAGATGGCTCGGGCGACCTC
>JAPVWS010000387.1 GCA_027493295.1 Candidatus Versatilivorator vitaminiformans
GGGTGGCCATGGCGCTGACCAGAAAGATGCTCTTGGACCAGGGGCCGTAGCTCTCGGTAAAGATGGAGGAAATCTGGTCGACCACCCCGATGCCCGCCGGCGTCATGCCCAGGGGGAAGAGAATGGCCGCTCCCAGGATGAAGTAGGCCGCCGTCACCACAGTGGCCAGCAGGGTGGCCAGGCCGGCATCCACTTTGAGCATTCGGATCCAGCCCCGGGCTCGTTCAACCCAGCCCTCGGAATCCCGCGGCCCCAGATGTCTGCCGTAGCCCTTCTCCAGCACCCAGTAGGGATAGACCACCAGTTCCGAACCAGAGACGCCCAGGGCGCCGATGAGGCTGATGACGGCAAATGCCGCCAGGCGAACGTCGGTATCTCCCAGGGAAAAGCCCAGGCCTGACCACAAGTCGGCTCCGCTCACCCGAAAGGGCGTGCCTTGAAGCATGACCAGGCCCAGCAGCGCCGAGACGCTCAGCAGCAGGGCCAGGGCGATCAACATCTTCTCCAGCCGCCCGTAGATGCCTCGCCAGAGCAGCAGTTGGACCCCGGCGACCACAATCACCGCCCAGATTTGAACCGATCCGATGGCGTCGGAGGAGAGTGGCCGGATCCCGTGCATCAGGCCCGCCATGGCTCCCACCAGCCCCGAGGAGCCCACCTGGGCCAGCAGCCATCCCAGCATGAAGGCCCACACCAGCCAGGACGTGTTCCGCAAACGGGGGCCGGGGAAGGGGCTCAGGGCCTGGAAGACGGTTCGGTTGTGGACCAGGCAATAGCGGCCCACCTCGACCTGCAGAAAGTACTTGATCATGCAGGACAGCAGCACCGCCCACAGCAGCACGAAGCCGAAGCGGGCCGCCTGCAGCGGCGTGTTGATCAGCTCGCCCGAGCCGATCACTCCGGCCGCCAGCACGATCCCCGGTCCCACGGCAAGCAGCATTGGAAGAGTCGGTACTCATGGGGGAGTAAGGTTGTGTTGTGGCAAGCTTGCCGGCTCAGGCTTTGTCGGGCCGCATGCGCTGTTTCAATGCATCCAGGCTGAAGCGATTTTCCACCAAGTCGAAGAACTCCGCCTCCTCATCCTGCACCTGCCGGGCCGCGTCCGCCAGGGAATCGACGGCCTCCTCCGGAATCGTGATCAGACCGCTCTCGTCTCCGTGCAGCAGATCGCCGGGGTGGATGGTGAGGCCGGCCACGGTCACCGGGGTGTTGAAGCTGAGGTAGGCCGGATACCCGTGGGAAGCCACCCAACCGGCGGAGAAGACCTGGAACTCGGGAGTCCTGCGGGCGATTCCGCTCTTGTCCCGCGCGTTGACGTCGGTAACGATGCCGACGCCGCCCAACTTGTCCAGAACGCAGCAGAACATGTCCCCGATGACACAGCAGCGCTCGCGTTCGTGGCCACTGTGCTGGATCACCATGACGATGGGTCGGGGAGCGGCCTCCAGCGCTTCCAGCAGTTCGTCGACCCGAGGCGGCCTGCGGTCGCCCGGAGTGGTGCTGTCGGCCGTTGCCGTGACCGCGTAGCCGACCATGGGTTCGAGATGGGGAAACTGGCAGGCGATCCGGTTGGAGGCATAGCCGGTGACCCGGTCCCGCAGGGCCAGCTTTTCGATGGCGTTGGAAACCGTAGCCGTATCGAAGGCCCGCAAGGCTTGGAGCACTTCCGGAGAATGGCGGGAATTGGGTGACATGGGGTCTCCTGGATCTTCAGCCGGGTGGGTTGGTTTCCTTTGACAGAGCGAGCTCAGACGGCTTTGGCGATTCTCTCCTGCAGGGCCGCCATTTTCTCCATCTGCTTCATGAAGTCGATGGTCCCGGTGAGAGCGGTCCTCCAGTCGGGCTTGCAGGGAACGCTGTCGAGTGAAATGTAGCCCGAGAAGTTCATGGCGTTGAGGGTCCGCACCACATCCAGAAAGTCGATGTGACCGGTCCCGGGCGTCTGCCGGTTGTTGTCCGCCAGGTGGATGTGCATGAGCCGGTCGCCGGCCTCCCGCAGGGCGTCGTTCAAGGGACCGTCTTCCATGTTCACGTGGAAGAAATCGGCCAGGACTCCCAGGTTGGGGGCGTCGATCTCGTCCACGATCCCCTTGCCTTCAACCAGGCTGTTGAGGAAACCGGCGTACCCTTCGAAGCGGTTGATGGGCTCGATGGCGATATCGACGTTCCGCTCGGCCGCATACTCGGTGATCTCCCGGGTGGACTCGATGAAGTTGGCCCGCAGCAGGTGGATCGGCGTCTTGGTCACGGGGTACTCGGACTGGGCCGGCGAGGCCACGATCTCGAAGACGGGAGGTTCCTCGAAGGTGGCCGCCAGGTCCACGCTCTTTTTGGCATAGTCCACGCCGTGGCGCCGCTCCGTTTCGTCGGTGGAGGCCAGGTCCCGAACCTCGCCCGCGTGCCAGGGCGCCCAGGCGCCGATCAGGGCAGGAACTTTCAGGCCCAGCGAGAAGGCCATTTCCTTGACCTCATTGAACCGGCTGGCCTCGATGCGATCCGGCTCGGCATCCAGATCCACCCCGTCATAGCCCGCTTCGGCCACCGCTTCCAGCACCTCCCGCGGCTTCTCCCAGACATTGCCGCCGGTGGACGCCAGTGTGCATAGAATCACCGAATACTTGTGCCCCATGGTTCAACCTCCGCTCGCTTCTGGTGGGTCTGCAACCTGTCCTCGTGTCCTCCTGCCCTTGGCCCGCCGGTTCTCCGGCCGCCACGGCAGTCTAATCGAAAGCCCGGCGTCCTGGCAACCGTCCGGAGGGTTGGGATAGACTGACCGGATTGCAGCCTCTCGGGCGGAATGGAGGAGCATGGCCGTGAAAAGAGGAATCATCCTGGCAGGTTTCTTGTGCTGCTTGCTGGCGCCGCCGGAGCGGATGCCGGGGCACGGGGTGCTGGGCCGGGTGGTGCAGCACCACATCGTGGCCACGGTGGGAGCCTCCCACCTGGAGGTGACGGTGGAGTTGACCTTCCATTCCGTTTTCGCGCAACGGGAGCGCCGGCGGCTGGATGCGGACGGCGACGGTCTGATCCGGGCCGAGGAGACCCGGCGATACCTGGAGGAGATTCTTGGGGCTCTCGAAGCGGGCCTGCGGATCTCGGCCGGGAAGCGGGAGATCAACCTGACCACCCTGCATCCTCCCGAAGTGGATCTGCTGGAGAACGAGGCGGCGGGAGCCCATCCGCTGCGAGTCAGGGCCTACTACGTGGCCAGGTTAGACGAGCGGGTGAAACGGGCCGGCCTGGCGGATCTGGAGAATCAATTGTGGCCGGAGGCTCCCGCTCTCTGCTTGCTGGAGGTCCGGCACCGGGGAATCTCCATGGGCGCGGGCCGGCGGTCGACCTCCTTTTTCGGTCCGGGGAGCAGCAGACGGTTCAGGCTGGATTTTTCCCCTCGGGCGGCCGTCGCTCGCGGGAAGGTGAGCCCCAGGTAACCTGATGCAATCCGCCATCAAAGCCGGCTTCGGAGGTAGCTTGCGGATCACCGGCACGACCAGGGGAGCCCCTGCAATAAGACGGTCCGGTCATCGGCCTCGTCCGGTCTGGCTGCTGCTGCCGGTGCTGGCGGGGTGCCTCTGGCTCGGTCCCACCCCGGGGGCGGCCCAACCCGGGAGCCGGACGGCGGACATCGGGGAGCTGGTGAGCGTCCTGCTGCGCAAGCACCCTTATCTGTTCGATGACCAGTCCAGAGATCGGCTGAAAGCAACCTACCGTGAGTATCGGTTGACCCGAGCCGCCGAGCGCGAACGGGAGAAGAGAGGACGCGGGGCATCGGTGGAACAACGGCCGGAGGAGGCACAGCGGCCCTCATGGCCGGCTCGCTTCGCCCTGGTCCATTTCCTGGACACCTGCCCCGGATTGATACGGCTCGACTTGAGGGAGGGGCTTCCGGAGCCCGCTCCGACCGACCCGATCGAGCTCCCCGGCAGCGCCGGGGCCCTGTTGCTTCAACTGGTGAACGGCCGGGAGGAGACGCGCTACCTCCTGCAAGACTACTCCCAATCCAGCCCGCCGGAGGTCGAGCCCATCCGCATCGAGGCGGCTCCCCTAGCCACCACCTGGGTTCTGCTGAGTCTGAGCGGCATCCGCAGCCGGCCGACCTCGCTGGTGCTCGAGCTTCAAAGGGAGGGCGAGGAGCCGATTCGGCTCCCACTGGAAGTCAAGGCGCCCGCTCCGGCCCGGCTGAAGGTCAGCGTGCTCTCGGACGACACCGGCCTGGAGACCCCGGCCATGGTCCGCCTGGTTCGGAAGCTGAACGGACGGGACTATCGGCCCCCTAACGCCCTGGACTTGGCGGAGCAGTTCGAAGGGCACGGCAGCGGCCAACTCTCCACCAATCTGCCCGGACGGCTGCGGGGGGACTACTGGTGCGTCCCCGGCCCCTTCGAGATGTCCCTGCCCCCCGGGGAATGGGAGATTGCCATTCGGCGAGGCCTGGAGCATCTCCCCCTGTTCGACACCATCACCCTGAAACCCGGAGAAACCGCGGAACGCACCTACCGGCCGCGGCGCTGGGTCGACATGCGGAAGCTGGGATGGTTTTCGGGGGACGATCACGTCCATTTTCGCCTGCTCAGCGACGAGGACGCCCAGCGCTTGATGACCTGGGTGAAGGCCGAGGACCTTTACCTGGCCAACGTGGTGGAGATGGGTGACGTCAACAGGACCTGGTTCCAACAGCGAGGCTTCGGCAGGGAACACCGCGTCGTCTCCGCCGACCACGTCCTCTCGCCCGGACAGGAGTGTCCCCGCACCGGCGCCCGCTTCCGGCTGGGTCACGTCCTGGCCATGAACACCACCAGCCTGGTGCGGAACCTCGACCGATACTATCTCTACGACTGGATGTTCGACCGGGTCCACCGGCAGGGGGGCCTGACGGGCTACGCTCACGTGTACCGGACCTACCCCCAACTGCACCGCGACATGAGCATCAACGTTCCCAAGAACAAGGTCGACTTCCTGGAGCTGATGCAGATCGGCATACTGGGCACCAACCTCTACTACGAATTTCTGGATCTCGGCTTCAAGTTGACGGCCGCCGCCGGGTCGGACGTGCCCTTTGCGGGGACGGTGGGAGAGGTCCGAATGTATGCCTACGCTCCCGAGGCGGGTGACGGCGAGGCCTGGTTTGAAGCCGTGCGCCGGGGGCGGACCTTCGTCACCAACGGTCCCATGCTGGACCTGGAGGTCGGGGGAGCCATGCCGGGCGACGAGCTCCCGGTGAAAAGTGGGCAAAAGGTCCAGGTTCGCGCCCGTGCCTGGGGCCATCCCGGACGATCCCGGCCCTCTCGATTGGAGATCGTGCGCCACGGCCAGGTAATTCACCGCATCCGGCCGAGCCATCCGGAGGAACACGAGCTTCGCCTCTCGTTCGAGCTTGAAGGGGAAAACGGCTACTGGATCGCGGCCCGGGCGGAAGGCAGCGACGGTTCCCAAGCCCACACCACCCCGGTCTACGTGGTTCGCAAACCCCTGCGTTTCTGGAACCACGAGAAGGTCGAACGGCTGATCGCCACCCGGCTGCACAGCCTGGACGAGGTGGTTCGGCTGGTGGCCCGGGCCCGGTCCACGCATGAGGGCGAAGTCGCCGATGAACCCCAGGGCGAAGGTGAACGAACCGCATGGTGGGAGACCAGGCGACTGGCGGAGCAGGGGCCCGAACTGCTGGACAGGGTGGCCGAGGCCAGGCGGATCTACCAGCAACTTCGCCAGCGCTGGAAGCGGGAAGGCTCCCTACGCAAGTGAAATCGGTGAAGGTTCCGCTTGGGTTCCTGCTTGCCCTCGACCGGGCGTTGCCTGTAGCCTAACTCATTGGAAACGGAGGAAAAGATGCTGAGCCCAGAGCAGGTCCGCCAATACCGCACCGACGGCTTTACCGTTTGCCGGGGGTTCTTGCCGGAAGGGGAGGTCGACCGATTCCGGGAAGAAATCGAGGGAATCTGCGCCGGGAACACCCTGGCCCACCACGACAGCACCCTGATGGAAATGGAACCGGCCCAGCCTCCCGAAGGGACCCGTGTGAGGCGCATCTACCAGCCCTGCCACCACTTTCCGGAATTCGGGCGCCTTTCGTATTCGGACAGGCTGCTGGACTGCGTGGAGCAGCTTCTGGGGCCCGACCTGCTGATCCAGTACAGCAAGATCAACATGAAGCCCGCCGACGTGGGCTCGGTGGTGGAGTGGCACCAGGACCTTTCCTACTATCCTCTGACCAACCGGGACTCGTTGGCGGTCCTGTTCTATCTGGACGATGCCAGCCAAAGCAACGGCTGCCTGAAGATCATCCCGGGCCGCCACACCGGGCCCTTGCTGAGCCACACCCGGGACGGCCTCTTCCAGGGACGGGTTACCGAACCCGTGGATGGATCCGGGGCGGTGTCTGTGGAGGGCGGAGCCGGAACCGCCATCTTCATGCACTGCATGGCCCCCCATGCCTCGGCGCCCAACACCTCTTCCCACCAGCGGCGAACGCTCATTCTCAGCTATCGGGCTGCCGACGCCTTCCGCATTTACGACGGCCAGAACACCGCCACCAGCGAGGCCTATGTCCGCCTGGTCCGGGGGCAGCACCGCGGTGTGGCCCGCTTTACCATGAACGAGTTTCCCATTCCCACCTATGAGGGAAAGTTCGTCTCCCTCTACGACCTTCAGGACAAGTCCCGCCAATCCGAAGTCGAGCAGGAGTCCATTGGATAGCCAAGGGTTTGTCGGCGATCATCGCGCCATGCAGTCCCCTTCGGGTGCTGCTTCCGGGGCTACTTGCTGCCGCCGCCGCAGCGTCCAGATAGAATCCAGTGATGTTTGTCTTCGTCCAGTAAAGTCTATAAATGTGTTATTTATGAGTATCTTATCTGAGTTCTGTCGT
>JAPVWS010000388.1 GCA_027493295.1 Candidatus Versatilivorator vitaminiformans
GACGGCTGAGAAGAAGCTCATGGCCTCCCGCACCGTCATCTGCAGCACTTCGTGGATATTCTTGCCTTTGTAGCGCACCTCCAGCAAGCTCGATTTGAAACGAGTTCCCTTGCATTCCTCGCACACCAGTTCCACGTCGGCCAGAAACTGCATCTCCACGGTAACGGTGCCATCCCCCTGGCAGTGATCGCAGCGTCCCCCCGCCAGGTTGAAGGAAAAGTCACCGGCGCTCAGACGCCGTTCCCGCGCCTCCCGGGTCGAGGCAAACAGCTCCCGAACGGCATCGAAGGCCTTGATGTAGGTGACCGGATTGGAACGGGGAGTCCGGCCGATCGGTGACTGGTCCACCAACCGGACGTCCGAGATCCAGTGTTCGCCCTCCATGCGCTGGTAATTGCCCCGGTCCGGAGCTTCCCCCTTGCGGGCCTTCAGCGCCGCGTAGAGGACCTGGTGCACCAAAGTCGACTTTCCGGAGCCGGATACTCCGGTGATGCAGGTGACAATTCCCAGTGGAATCTCCACGTCCAGCCGTTTGAGATTGTTCTCCTCGGCCCCGTAGAGCCTCAACCAGCGACTGTCGGGAGAAGACCGGGAAGAAGGAACAGGGATTTCCAGCTCCCTGCTCAGGTACTTTCCCGTGAGTGAACCGCGGCAATGGATCAGATTGGGGAAATCCCCGGAATATACCACCCGTCCCCCCTGTTCCCCCGCTCCGGGCCCCATGTCGATGATGCGGTCGGCGGATTGGATCATGGCCGGCTCGTGCTCCACCACCAGGATGGTATTTCCCATATCCCTCAGGCTCTTGAGGATCTCGATCAGCCGGGCGTTGTCGCGAGGATGCAGACCGATGGAGGGTTCGTCCAGGACGTAAAGCGCTCCCACCAGGGAGGAGCCCAGGGAGGTGGCCAACTGAATCCTCTGTGCTTCGCCTCCGGAAAGGGTGGCGGCCAGCCGATCCAGCGTCAGGTATTCCAGGCCCACCCGATAGAGGAATCCCAGGCGCATGTGCAGCTCTTCCAGGATTCGTTGGGCCACGCTGGACTCATAGGCGGTCAGCTTCAGACTGCGGAAAAATTCCCGGGCTTGGCCGACGGTCATGGCCGTGACCTCACCGACCTCCTTCCCGTCGATCTTGACGGCCCGGGCTTCGGTGCGCAGCCGGGACCCTGAACAGCTCAGGCAACGGGTGTAACCGCGGTAGCGGCTCAGAAACACGCGGATATAGAGCTTGTACTTCTTGGTCTCCAGATAATCGAAGAAGCGCCGAATGCCTCGAAAATTCTCGTCCCCGGCGTTGATCAGGTCCTTCTGCCAGGGAAGCAAATCACGGTAGGGGACTTCCCAGGGAATGCGGTGGCGCTCGGCAAAGCGCTTGAACTCGGCCCGCAGCCTCCGATAGCGCGGCTTGGTCCAGGGCTCGATGGCTCCCTCCCGCAGACTCTTGTCCGGATTGGGAATCACCCGCTTCAAATCGATATCCATGGTGTTGCCGAACCCCTGGCAGCGGGGACAGGCTCCAAACGGGTTGTTGAAGGAGAACAGGCGGGGCTCGGGTTGCTCGTATGGGATGTGACAACGGCGGCACACAAATCCCTCGTTGAAGGAGAAGCGAGTGCCCACCGCCGCTCCGTTGCGGGCGGAATCGCCGGTTGCCGGGTCCTGGACTTCATCCGGCCGGCCCACCACTTCGGCCAGGGCGTGGCCCGAGCCTTCCCGGTAGCAGATCTCCAGCGAGTCAGCCAGGCGCTGGCGCAACCCGGGCCCGATGATGACCCGATCGACCAGAACCTCCAGAGGCGCGGCAAAGTCCAGGTCCAGCAGCGACTCGGGGTCGGACAGCTCGTAGATGCGTCCCTCCCGGTAGAGGCGGTTGAAGCCATGTCGTCGCAGGTCTCGGAGCACGGTCTTGAGGAGTTCCGACTCCCGCCCCCCTGAGCGCGACTTCGTGGCCGAACGGCTCTTTTTCAGCTCCTGAAAACGACGATAGTGGGCAAAGGGAAACAGGATATGGAGACGCGTTCCGGCGGGAAGCGCCATCAGCCGGCTGACTGCCTGGTCCAACACGTCCTTCTTGACCTCGGTTCCGCACTGCCAGCAGAAGGTGCGACCGATTCGGGCGTAGAGCAGGCGCAAGTAATCATAGATTTCGGTGACCGTTCCCACCGTGGAGCGGGGGTTGCGCAGGCTGTTCTTCTGCTTGATGGCAATGGCCGGCGAGATGCCCGCCACCTCCTCCACGTCGGGTTTCTGGATGCGTTCCAGGAACTGGCGGGCGTAGGCCGAGAGCGATTCCACATAGCGCCGCTGCCCCTCGGCATAAATGGTGTCGAACGCCAGGCTGGACTTCCCCGATCCGCTGACTCCCGTGATCACGGTCAGACTTTCGTGAGGAATCTGGCAATCGACATTTCTGAGATTGTGTACCTTGGCCCCTCGAACTTGAAGAACTTCCCGGTCCGTGGAGCGGAGAGGTTGAATGGTTGAACGCATTCAGGGGCCTACGGTGAACGCCAGCAGGATGAGCCGAACGGATCAGTATAGAGGAGGCCCGGGGAGACTGTCAAAACGCCGGGCATCCGGCGGCTGCGGGGAATCGTCGAGCCCGCGAGCTCACCTTGCAGCGGCGTCCCGTTGTGCTTGTCCCGTCTATCCAGGCCTTTCAATTCACATCGATGAACAGGATGAATTCGCAGCGGGGCAGGTCATCTTGCCGGCAAACCTGAGGTTCTGCCTTTTTCAATATCGGGTGCGATCCAGTGAAAATGCTGTCTAACCACAAAAAGCACAAAAGTCACAAATTGTGTTTTTGTGCCTTTTGTGGCCATTCCCGGTAAACGTCCTACTGCCGAATTTTGCAAAAGGCTCATGTTTTTTAGGTTTTTTGTCTACATGGATGAACAGGATATACAGGATTTGGCTTTTGGAGCCTGCAGCGCCTTATTCCCGGGAATCGGTAATCCCGTACGCGATCATCGCCGGAGTCAGCTTCCCCTGCAACTGCGTCCCGTCCTGTCAATCCTGTGTATCCTGTGCATCCTGTGCATCGATGTTCTATTTGTAGTCCTTCTCGATCGATCCCATCCGTCCCGACCGCCCGCTGTACTCAGCGCCGCAATTCCCGGTTAACTCCGCCTGCAGCAGATTCCCGAACATCGGCGGATTCCTCGCAATCCTTCTCCAACCCCTTGGAAACCCTTGGTCGTCCTTGGTGCCCCTTCGTGGATAACTCTTTTGGGAGGCGTGTATCATAGTGGCACATGGAGCCGCCCGTCCTTTCCATTGTCATCCCCGCCTACAATGAAGCGGAACGCATCGAGCAGACGCTGGATACGGTGCGCGCCTATATCCGGACCCAAGCACTGCGGGCGGAGGTCGTGGTGGTCAACGACGGGTCCCGGGACCGGACGGGACCCTTGGTGACCGCCTGCGCCAGGCATTGGCCCGGCTTGCGCCTGGTGGACAACCCTCGAAACCTGGGCAAGGGGTTCAGTGTCAGAAACGGCGCCCTGGAAGCCAGGGGACGGGTGGTGTTGATTACCGACGCCGACCTCTCCGCACCGATCGAAGAAATGCCCAAGCTGGTCGATCCCATTCTCTGCGGGGATCGGGACCTCACTCTCGGTTCCAGGGCTCTGGACCGTTCCCTCATCGGTGTCCACCAGTCGGCTTTCCGGGAGTACGCCGGGCGCCTTTTCAACGGGCTGGTGCAACTCCTGACCGGTCTTCCCTTCCGGGATACCCAGTGCGGTTTCAAGGCGTTCCGGCGGGAACCCATGCTGCCGGTGCTGGCCCGCCAACGCATCGCCGGTTTCGGTTTCGATCCGGAGATCCTCTTTCTGGCCAAGGCTCGCGGCCTCCGGCTTGAAGAGATTCCGATACGATGGAACCATGCCGAAGGAACCAAGGTCCGCCTGCTGCAGGACGGCCTCAAGATGGTTCTCGGCCTGTTCCTGATTCGCTGGAATCAGCTCACGGGGAAATATCGGTGAGGGAGGCAATCGATTCGCCACCTGCACGGATTACTCGCTCCCCCCACGGGCTGACGCCCTGCAAATGTCCCAGTCAAAAAATTCCTGGCCTCCTGCAGTGACGTGGGCTTGGGGAGAGCTGCGAAGCTGCGGTTGACGTGGGTCACCTGCGTAACGCCTGCTACCGGCCATCCTTTTAGAGCAGCGTAGCTGCGGCTTAGGGTAGCCCCGGGTGGAAGCCCGGGGTCGTTTGGGGATTCGCACTGTCGCAGCCGCGTATGCGGCGGATTAGTGGAGGGGTCTCGACACGCACTGCCTCTCCCGAACAACCCCAGACCCGTGCCAACCCCAACCCCATCGAGAGCTTCGAGGTCCCCTACGGCGGCATCCTCGCAGGCATGTACGCCATGGTGAAGAACCGCCACATGCACGAGTTCGGCACCAAG
>JAPVWS010000389.1 GCA_027493295.1 Candidatus Versatilivorator vitaminiformans
GGTTCAGGTAGAACTGAGCCTGGTTCGGATCCTTGTTGAGAAGCTGTATCTTCACCAGCAGACCGAATGAGGGCGCCGCCCTGGCGGGGGCCAGCCGGGTGGCTGTTTCCAGGTGCTGCTCGGCGGCGTAGTGGCGACCCTGTTGAAAGCGCGCTTCCCCCAGAGCCTGGTGGGCTTCGGCGAAGCTGGGGTCGTATTCCAGGGCCTGCCGGTATCGCTCGATGGCCTGATCCAGCTTCCCCTGGTTGTGGTAGATGACCCCCAGGTTGAAATTGGGCCGGGCCGAATTGCTGCGGAGCTCGATGGCCCTCAAGTAGGAGCGGGTGGCATTCTCCCACTGTTCCAGCGCCTGGTAGTGAACCCCCAGGTTGTAATGGGCCTCGAAGAATTCGGGTTGCGCCTCCACGGCCTTCTGAAGGTGGCGGATGGCCTTGGCCCGGTCTCCCTTGGCGGCAGCCGCCGATGCCTTCAGGTAGGACCGACCCGCCTTTCTGCTGACTTTCTTGGACTTTTCCTCGGCCTTGCGATCCGAGGGAAGGGATCCGTAGGGCTTCACCACCTCCCGGAAGGAAGCGGACTCGTTGCCCTTGAGCCGGATGTCCAGGACGACCGTGCGGGGTTCCTCGTAGTCCCTGATTTCCAGCGGACGTCCCACGGAGGCGAAGTCGGGTCGTTCGATGGTGAGGAGATAGTCTCCCGAGACCAGGGAGTCGAAGCCGAAGGAACCGTCGTACCCTACCGTCTTACGGGCGACCTGGCTGCCGTCCTGCCGGGAGAGAACGACGCTGATGTTCTGGCTGGGACGTCCGTCCTGAGTGAGGATCCGTCCGGCCACCGAATGGTGGATGGTTTCCTCCTGGCCGGCCATGGGCACGGCTGGGGCGGCCGACAGAACAAGGGCGAGAAGCGCTGGCAACACCAATGGCCAAAGCCTGTTCCGTCGAATTTCCATATTCCGGTTCCTGCGTCTGCCCATGAATTTCGACTAGAGCTCGCCTCTCCGGAAATTCTAGGGCGCGGCCAGCGTCAAAGTCAAAGTCGCAGGCCCCACCAGAGCACCAAGCTGTCGCCGCTTCGCGGCTTACGGGAACTCCCGGGCTGCAGCCCGGGAGTCATCTGTCAAAAAAATCCTGTCTGCCCACAGTGTCGTGGGTTATGTGAGAGCTGCGAAGCTGCGGTTGGCGCCTGTATTCCGGCAGGACGCCCCCTACCGGCCATCCCCATAGAGCTGCAAAGCAGCGGCCTCGTGTAGCCCCGGGTGTCAACCCGGGGTCGTAAGGGTTCTGCGCCAACCTAGCCGCGAATGCGGCGAATCAAGAACCGGGTCCGGGAACGCACAACATTCCCAGAACAGGCCGCCCCACCCCACGGTCACCCGCCGCCTGCGCAGTCCCTACGTACAGCCGCCTCCGGCGCCGCGCTTGACGGTCTTTCCCCGCCAGGTCTATGATGGCAGGTTTCGATAGAGCCGCTGTTTCATTCCTGGGTCGAGCGCGATGGGTCTAGACAGCATTGTCGTCCGGGGAGCCCGGCAGCACAACCTGAAAAACATCACGGTCGAGATTCCCCGCCGCCGGCTGACGGTGATCACCGGCCTGAGCGGATCCGGCAAGTCGAGTCTGGCCTTCGACACCATCTACGCCGAAGGCCAACGCCGCTACGTCGAATCGCTGTCCGCCTATGCTCGTCAGTTCCTGGATCAGATGGAACGTCCCGACGTGGATTCCATCGAGGGACTCAGCCCGGCCATTTCCATCGAGCAGAAGACCACCAGCCGCAGTCCCCGTTCAACCGTAGGCACTATCACCGAGGTTTACGACTATCTTCGTCTGCTTTACTCCTCCATCGGAGTCCCCCACTGCCACCGGTGCGGCCGACTGGTCGCCCGCCAGTCGATTCGGCAGATTCTGGAGCGGATTCAGGAACTTCCCCCGGGGGAACGTATCATGGTGCTGGCCCCGGTGGTGCGCGGCCGCAAGGGCGAATACCGTCAGTTCCTGGAGGACCTGGCCGGCCAGGGATTTGTCCGGGCTCGGATCGATGGCCGGCTGAGGCAGTTGGATGAGGACATTCAGCTGGAGAGGCACAAGAACCACACCATCGAGGTTGTGGTCGACCGGCTCTTGATCAAACCCGGCATCGACCGGCGGGTAGAGAGCGCGATTCAGACGGCCATGAAGTTGACCCGGGGCATCGTGTTGATTGCGGTGGTCAACGGCCACGAGCGGCTCTACTCGGAGAAGCTGGCTTGCGTCGACTGCGGCATTTCCATCCCGGCGGTCGAGCCCAGGACCTTCTCCTTCAACAGCCGCTATGGAGCCTGTCCGAGCTGTTCGGGCCTGGGCACCCGTCTGGAGCTGGATCCGGTCAAGATTGTTCCGGACCCGTCCAAGTCGCTGCTCAACGGGGGATTGGCTCCCTGGAGCAACCGTTTGCCTGCGAGGTTGAGGCGATTTCTCAAGGGAGTCGCCTCCCATTTCAAGGTGGATATGAGCCTGCCCTACCAGAGCCTGCCGTCCAGGGTGCGTGCCGCCGTCTGGAACGGCGTCGGGGGCTCGGCGGCACTGGACGCGGGCATTCTGCAGCAACTCAAGGAGTGGGGCTATCACGAGGAGGCCCATGCGACACGGCTGAGAGCCTTTCTGACCCCCAGGCCCTGCTCGCCGTGCGGGGGCCGGCGACTGCGACCCGAGAGCCTGGCTATCAAGGTGGCCCGGCTGTCCATTGCGGACCTGACTGCTTTTCCCCTGGGCAGGACCCTGCAGGTGATCAGGGATCTCAAGCTGACCCCCCGGGAAGAAACCGTGGCCGGCCGGGTGGTTCAAGAGGTGATCGACCGCATCGAGTTCCTGTGCGCGGTGGGTTTGGAGTATCTGAGTCTCGACCGTTCCGCCTCGACCCTTTCCGGAGGAGAAGCTCAGAGGATCCGGCTGGCCACCCAGATCGGATCCAGGCTTCGAGGCGTGCTCTACGTCCTGGACGAGCCCTCCATCGGGTTGCACCATCGCGACAACCGCCGCCTGCTGAAAATGCTGCAGCAGCTCAGGGACCTGGGCAATACCGTGCTGGTGGTCGAGCATGACGAGGACACCATCCGGAGGGCCGATTTTGTGGTCGATCTGGGAGCGGGGGCCGGCAAGGCCGGAGGAGATCTGATTGCCAAGGGCACTGCCGCGGAGATATCGCACAATCCCCGTTCCCTGACCGGGCGCTACATTTCAGGAGAACTGGAGATTCCGGTTCCCGACCGCCGGCGCAAGGGTGACGGCAAGGCCGTGGTGGTCCGGGGCGCCCGCCATAACAACCTCAAGGGAATCAACGTGCGCTTTCCCCTGGGTTTGTTTACGGTGGTCTCCGGAGTCTCCGGTTCCGGCAAATCCTCTCTGGTCAATGACATCCTCTACTGCGCCCTGGCCAAGCGGCTGTACGGATCGCTGGCGGAGCCGGGCCGGCACCGGAGTCTTTCCGGCGCCGCTCTGATAGACAAGGTCATCGAGATTGACCAACAACCCATCGGCCGGTCGCCCCGCTCGAATCCCGCCACCTATACCGGCCTGTTTACAGCCATCCGAGAGCTCTACGCCTCGCTGCCGGAATCACGCGAGCGCGGCTACAAACCGGGCCGCTTCAGCTTCAACGTCAAGGGAGGGCGCTGCGAGGCTTGCCAGGGGGACGGGTTGAGACGCATCGAGATGAGCTTTCTTCCCGATGTCTACGTCC
>JAPVWS010000039.1 GCA_027493295.1 Candidatus Versatilivorator vitaminiformans
CCTCCCAGCCCGCCGGTCCGGCCCCAAGCACCACCGGAACGTCAAAGACCCGTCGCGGCGCCTCGCCGTTCCACGCAAACACCTGCACGGTCTCGGTCTGCGTACTCGCCCCCGGCGTCGTCGTAACCAGCACCACGTCGGCGATCTCGTCGCCCGTCAGGTCCGCCGTCGAATGCACCAACGCCATGCCGGGTGAAGTCCCCACCGACCCGCCAACCGGAAACGCCTTCGCGGCGAACCCGCTCTCCACCTCATCGAACCAGACCGGCGGCACCCCAACGATATGCCACGCCGCGATCAACTCATTCGCCCCGTCCCCGTCCACGTCCGCCACGGCAACTCGGGCGCCGTTGGGTTCAAGGTCATACACCAGCGGCGGGAGTTGCCCGATCGTGTAATCGAGCCGCGCTGCCGCCTCGCGGTTCGCGCCGTAGCGATCCAGGAACGCCAGCACCGCCGCCTCCAGCGGCACGCGCAGGTCGGTACCCGCTCGCAGCGCCGCCGGCGACCCCGCCACGCCCTCGATCAGGCGTTCGGCCTCCCCCAGTCGCTCGCCAACCGCCTCGTCGTCCAGCGGCTCCACCGGTAGAGCGGGCGTGGCGCGAGGCGTGGCGGCCGCCGTCGCAACCGGCACGGCCACCACCGGCCGGCGGTCAGGTTGGATACGTGCCCGAGCCGTTGGCGCGGCCGTGCCGCCTCGCGCCACGGGCGCCTCCGCCGCTACCGCCGTCGGACTCGGCGCCGCCGCCTGCGCCGCCTCCATCACCGCCACCTCGATAGCCGACGGCGTCGCAATCAGGGGCTCCGGCGCCTCCGCCTCGCATCCAGCCAGCATCAGCCCCACCAGCGCCGCCAACCCGCCCAACCGCACAACCCACGCCACCGCACAAAGCGCACGCGTCGCCAACCAGCACCTCAGGGACATACCGCAATCCTACGCCGCGACCTGTGCTTATCGCCCACGCTGCGCGCACCCTGCGACCCGCGCGAATTGTGGCCCAGGCTGCGTGCAGCCTGGGACCCGCGCTAGGTCGCCGGATGAACCCAACCTGTGCCCCCGCTGCGCGTCGCCTGGGACCCGCCCACGAGCCTATCGGCACTTTTGGCCCAAGCAGCATGCACCCTGGGACCCGCGCTCGATCGCGCCTCTTCGCACCCCTTCCCCACGTCTCCGGTCCAGGTTCCGAGCGGACGGTGCTTCAAACCCGCCCGCCTTCCGCACAACGCCCATCCTCGGTCCTCACTGTCCCTATTAAACCGGCCAACCACAGATCGCCGGGCCACTTGGGAGTGAAGAGCATGTGATTGCGTCGTGCGAGACTCCCGTTACTGGTGGAATCCGATCCTGGAGAGCCGAATGACGGCAGATTGGTTCGCGTGGCGACAGTTCCCCGATTTCAAGGCGGAAGGATTTCCGGAGGCCTCGGCTGGTCCTGGCGTCTACGAGCTGAGACAGCGCTCCACCGGTAAACGCATCCTCGTTGGCGAAAGCAAGACGCTAGCCAAGCGAATGCAGTCGTTGCTGCCCGCGCTCGATCGCCGAATGAACCCGACCCGCGCCCCACGCCGCGTGCACCCTGGGATCCGCGCTCGATCGCGCCTATTCGCACCCACGTCCCCACGTCTCCCGTCCAGGGCTCGAACGGACAGCGTTTAGGACTCGCCTGTCTTCCGTGCAATCCCGCGGCAGACCCCGGTTCGTGGCGAGCCTACCCGGGTCTCCGGTGGGCCGTGTCGAATCGCACCCCCAAGCAACCAGTTCGTCCAGGCCCTCTCCACCCCGTTCCCCGGCGTCTTGACCTCGGGTCCAGTGCTGACAACTGCTCCCCGCGCACCGACCGTTCGCGGTGAGTTGCTTCGTAGCCTTTGGAGGAGCAAGCCAAACATTCGTATCCTTGAGCTACGAGACTCCCGAGACATCAATGGTATTCCTAGCGCAGTAGCATACAAACTAACTGCTAGGAAGCAAGCGACGCTCAGCAGAGTTGCATCGACGTCCGTTCATCGAGGTTCTTGCAGTATTGATTATTTGGCTCCAAATCCAAACCCTCCTGGGCCATCTGATTGGCAATCACCACCAGATCCCGATCTTGTGGAGAAGCTTCGAGAAGATATAGCCATCCAAGGCGACTCAGGTCCGTGGCGCTTAGGAGATTGCTGTCACGGTGCTTTCTCATGTCGTTGCGAACCGATTCGATGAATGAACCGCGCCGGTGTGAAGGAATTAAGTCTTTGTTTTTGCTCAGGTAGTCTGCAAGAGCGGCAGCTGTATCGGAACTAAATTGCGGATCTGAGTGACCGGATTCAATTGCTCTAATAGCTGTTACAATAGATTGATAGTTATTTCCGTGAGAGCGTTCGAAGTACGACCATTCAATCCACACCATAGGATCGTCATAGGATGACGCAGCAGCATTCTTGAACGACTGGCGCGTTTCATTCACGGGATACCCTAATCGAGACTTTTCTCTAGCTACTTCCAAGCCAAGTTCGGGATAGTCTTGTGAGGCATGAGCGGCAATCGAGAGAACATTGTTGCGTTGAGACATAGGAAGGTGCTGAATGTCATCTAGTAGGTTTCTGAAGAAAGAGAATACCGGACCCATATACGCACGTGGTGCGGCCCAGGTCCGGATCTTCCTTGCAAGGTCTTCAACCTCCATTTCATCAGGATGGGCAATGCTATACGACTTCGAGTGTGCGTAGGCCATTTGCGTTAATCCTAATAGCCGATGGGCTTCGGGTGAAGACGCTGTAGCGAGCGAATAAAACTGAAGTTGCTCGAATGCAGATTCAAACTTTCGACCATGCACTTCTAGCACCGCTTCTAGCGCATGCGTCACAACTGGTTTGCCAATCTTGCCTAATAGCATGTAGAGATATACAGCATCGTCGTCGAGAACTTCGACTGATCTATCAAACAGTGCAGAGAGGGTCTCTGATTTACCTAATGCTTGAGGAACGCTGCTTAAGTCATGTCCAGCGGATACGTGAGCGGTTGCCAACGTAAGCGCATAGGGCAATGCGCCGGTCAGCTGAATGATTCGTTCGCAAGTTCGCGAGTCAAATCGTGGCTCAGCATGTAGTCTTCGCGCTTCTGCGAGAATGAGTGACCGAGCCTCCCCTTGACCCATTTCAGGGATTGTGAGTGGGAAGTCACCCACATAAGGTCTGATGCCTAGTGGTGGTTAGCAGCTTTGATGGCAAGATTATGTTGGTGTCGAGAAACCTATGGACAGAGTCGGGAGACTCTAGAGTCTCCACATTGTCAAGAATTATCAGGTATCTCGTGCCGCTTAGTTCGGGGTCAAGTTCCCGGCGCAAATAGTCCATGCAGTCGTGTGAGTCCTCGATATTGTCGTCGGATGCCAATGCTGTAAAAGAACGAGCGATCGACTCTAAGTCAGTTACGTCTTGATGCACTGGTCTGGGGCCGGACGTCAACAGATCAACGTCACGACCGCTGAACCAGATTATTGCATCAAAGTTTGACTCTCTGATGTTATCTGAGAACTCATGTGCAATTCGTAGAGCGAGGGTGGTTTTCCCGGCACCACCTGGGCCACGGATAGACACAACTCTATGTGTGCGGTCAGTCAGTAGTCCGGCGAGCTGACGTTCAAGAGACTTCCTAGGCACATATGTGGGTATCAATGGTGGGATATTGTGGAGCAGGCTGTTAGTGGCCGTCAGCTCTGGCAATGGCGCTGTGTGCGAAGGAATATCTCTTGCAGGTGCTATTCCAAGACTCGGTCTGTGGAGCAGGATGGTTTGTCCATTAAAGTAGTTGATAAACTGGCTTTGTGACGAACTAGCGTTCCAGCTGCCGTTCGCAAAAAAGGTATCATGTGTTGACGGATCTACTTCTAGTAGAGGTGGAAGACGCATGGCTCTGTCTCTACCGAGTAGTAGTAGTTCACCTTGATCTGCGACGAAGTCACCAAGTCGACGTTCAATCTTTTCCTGATGAAGCCCTGCGAAGGCAAATAGCGTATATTCATCGCTTCCTTCAAGTGGTGGGTCATCTACAATTGCAAGGTCGATCAGTGGTGATATAAGCGATACTATTGCTTCCGCCAGTTCTGCTACATATTCGCTGTTGTTCCTATAGTACACCCACGTCTTAGCGCCGTGACCCTGGGTTCTGTTCCGCAGGTGGACTATGTCCTGAAGAAAATCCAGGACGTTCGCCCGTGACCTGTTCAGGCCTTCATAGGTTGATTCGCCGAGTGACCAGATCAGCATGCCGCAAAGCTTCTGTGCAAGCTTGTGGCTCGTTGGTTGTGAGTGTTCTGATACGTTCTCCTTTTGCGTGAGTCGTCTAGCCAAATACTTCGCTTGATGATTCGGAGTGCGATGAAGGTCCTGCGCAATACGGCGAAGTTCGCCAGCCCAATTGCCTAGTGAATTGGCGCGGATTAGAGTGTGTTGATACTTGTAAGACTTCCTTTCGTTATGCGCCGATAGGATGGCCAATGCGCAGATCGTGACAAGCTTAATCGACGCTTCAGCAAGATGAAGTGCTGAGTCAAACTTGTCCCGATGATTTCTAGATGGAGAATTAAGGATGCGATTGTGAATGTACGTCAAAGGCGTAGGCCAGGAACTTGCATCGGGTATGGAACTTTGTTCGGGGGGGGTGATTTGTACTACTCATTAGAGCGATTATCCTGCCGCCTCCTCACGGTGAGTCAGTTCTCTGCAAAATGTATTGGTTGTAGTAATGTCCGCAGCCATTGGTTCGTAGATCCTCATTTGGCAGTTGGGGTGAGTGCTGTGCCGAAAGGCCTTGGTTGAATCGTAGCCATTCGTATAGTTGGCCAGGGGAGGTATGACCCGGGCTTTCTCTGCACAGTTGCGAGGGCAAGGCGAGTATGCCGCAGATTGGGCGTGCAGTCGAAGCTGTAGGTGATCAGCTGTATTGTCAAGCGATGACCGATGCCCGAGATCCCGTGCAACCGACCGTTGGCCGCTCAGCACTTGCCCCATATCGCTGCGTCCTGCCAGGAGCCCGTAACCTGCGGCGCAAGTCGATGCTGAGACCGCCGAACGCAAGCGCATACCGGCAGCGAGTTTGAGCACGCCGCCTGAGACCCCTGGACTCATCGGCCCCCTGCCCGCCCGTCCTCCCCTCCAACATCCGACGACCGCAAACTCCGACCGCCTAGGACAATCCGCCGCCAGCCGACCGCAGCACCCTGATTCCGTCATCAGGAAACCGCCCATCCAACGAGTAAACAGCCGCGTTGGCCTCTGACCGTGCTGCCGCCCACACCAGGGCGTCGGCAAACGAGACGCGGCCCGATGGCCGGCAGAGCAGCAGCGCCTCCAGCACCAGGTCCTTGTCCAGCCGGAACGTGTCGATGTTGGCTTTGCTTAGGAGCGCAATCAGGCCATCAACGACAGCTGCCCTAGGTACCTCATAGACGGACGTCAGCACGTACGCCGTCTCGACGATCACAACATCGGTGACCAGGAGCGGAGCGACGCCGTCGATCACCTCTGCGCTCACCTCAGCGAGGTCGGGTGGATCGCCGGTGAGATACCGTACGATCATCGAGGTGTCGAGCAGACCGCTCACCGGGAGCTTGGCGCGTCGCGATCCCGGGTTGCAGCCTCATGCCAGCCGCGCTCCCGCACCCGGTGCCACTCGTCGGCAGGCACGCTGGCCTTGATGTGGGAAGCCAGACTCCCCTTCAGCGACTTGCGGTGCTCGGGGGGCAGGAAGACGATCTCTACGCGGTCGTCCACCGCACGCTGAATCGCCACCCAACCCGGGCCAATGCCGAGCTTGTCGCGGATCTGCTTCGCGATCACGACTTGACCCTTTGTTCCTACCACGTTGGCCAAAGTCATACCTCCTATCGTCAGTATAACAATCCCAATCTCTGTGGGCATCGCTGCGCCCAAGAGGCGGCGCCACGAAACCCGCCGCCGCCACGCGCCATTGCTCCCTGCCTCGTGACGGAGTCCTGCATTCCGCGGCAGATGTCGAGTTGTAACCCTCGGGCTACGCCGCGGGTCCACTGCGAGAATCCTCGCGCGCCACGCCGCCGCAGTGCCTTCCCTTCGTGCGAACGGTGTGTCAACCACGCCCGGCGCCACTGCTTGGATGGCTCTCGCCTGCCAAACGCGCGCCTCGGCTTGCTGGGCGCCCAGCGCCTGGCGCGCACCCAGGGATTCCTCGTGCGCTACGTCGCCGCCCGCGGCGCCCTCCGCCGCCACGACGACAGCGCCTGAACCGGTTCGCCGCGAGCCACACACCACCGTTCCACCTCTCGGTCGCAGGCTGGCTCAGCCCGGCCACCCGTTGCCGCGACCACTCTCACCCAGCCTGCTCCCTACGGAGCACACCCCAGCGGCCACCGGCCGCTCCCCGACTTGCCCCGCGACCTGATCCAATGTACACTATCTGAGTAAGACTCGCAACTTCCTCCCAATGCCCGCAGCCCTTCTGCTCCTTCGTCTCCTTTTCGCTCCCCTTCGGCGCCTCCTCCATGCCTGCCGTCCGCACCCAGTCCCCAGCGCCGCAACGTCATGCCTGCGGAGAGCCTGTCCTGAGCTGGCCGAGGGAGAGAGCCGACAGCACCCAACAATCCCGGCTCTACCGGCCACCCCGACCT
>JAPVWS010000390.1 GCA_027493295.1 Candidatus Versatilivorator vitaminiformans
TCCGTTCACCTTCAGACTCACCGGGGTCGAAAACCCCCGGGGAAACTCCGGGCGTCCGGTCTTCCAGAGCGTCTTGCCGCTGCTCTTGTCCAGGGCCATCAGAAACGAGTCGACGTCATGATCCTGGTTCAACACCACGCGGTCACCTACGATGATGGGCGAACTGGCGGCGCCGAATCCATTTTTGAAAGGACCCATCGGGCGCCGCCACAACAACTTGCCGTTCCTGTCGTAGCAAAAGAGGCCACCCGACCCAAAGAAGCTGACGATCCGCTCCCCGTCCGTGGCCGGGCTGGACTGGGCGTGGCTTCCGTCGCGGTGGATTTCCTCCAGCTTCCCGTACTCCGCTTCGACCCTCCAGAGCACCCTTCCGGTGTCCCGGTGCAATCCCAGGGTAAGGAGCGATTCCCCCTCTACGGCCGTGACGTAGACGCGATCGCCGTGGACCACCGGCGATGAGTGCCCCGGCGGGACCGGAACCTTCCAGACAAGGTTTCGATCGGGTCCAATGGAGGTGGGTAGCTTGTAAGATCCCGAGGCGACACCCGAAGCATTGGGCCCGCGAAACTGAGGCCACGAATCCGATCGAGCCGATTCAAGCGTGCAGCAAAGCAGGGCCACCGACAGGCGCAAAATTATTTTCACGTTGGACCTCCATGGCCGGTATCGGAAACGGGCTGACCCAAACCCCGAACCGGTATTGGAGTCAACCTCCCCGGCCCGACCGAAACGAAAGGATGATTATATTCGTTTCCGGATGGTCATCAAGCCCGGTGAGAATTGTGGGCCGGTGTCGGTATAATGGTGCACTTGACTCTGACAGAGGACACTCCAACCGACATCGAGGGCGCGGCCAATGAGTAACATCAGCTATAGCACAGTAGGGTTTAGAGACCGGGACGTGGAGGCTGCCCTGGACGGGGTCGCCGCCGCGGGGTTCACCCAAACCGAAGTCTTGGGGCAAGAGCCTCACCTGGCAGTCCCTCCCACCGGCAAGGCCTTGGCGGACTTTCGAACCCGTCTGGCGGCCCGAGGGCTTCGGGCCAGAACGGTTCATGCTCCATTGACCCGTAACGTCCTGGGAGCCCCCGAGGAAAACTGGCGCCTGGAAGTGGTCGAGATATTGGCCAACTACCTTCGCCTGGCCGCCGCGCTGGAGGCCACCGAGGTCATTATTCATCCGGTTCCCAACCCTATTTTCGTTCCCGAGGGGGATGATCCCGAAGTGGCCGGACGCATCGCCGACGCGGTTCCAAGGTCCCTGGATCGACTGGTTCCGGTCGCCGAGAGCGAGGGTGTCCGCATGCTGCTGGAAAACCTGCCCTACTCCTGCGGCTATCCCTACCTCGGCATGCAGGAATTGCGGCCCCTGGTTGACAGTTACCCCGAAGAGCAGCTGGGGCTGGTGATCGATACCGGACACGCCTGGACGATGAAGCGGGATCCCTCGCGGGAGATCGAGCTCGCCGGGTCCCGACTCCGGGGAACCCACCTGCAGGACGTCGACTACGACGAACCCAACGACAACCACTGGGTCCCGACCCATGGAGGACTGGACTGGTCGGCCATCCGCAAGGCGCTGGCCTCGGTCGGATATCCCGGTCCCTGGACCTTTGAAGTCGCCCGGGGAACACAAGGGGAAACTCCTGACCAGTTAGCGCACATGACCCGCCAGGTGGCACGCTCCTGGGGCCTGTAAATGAAGATTACCGACATCCGTGTCCGTGGCGGCCGCCTTTCCAGCTTGACCTTCGTCGAGGTGGACACCGACGAAGGCCTGACCGGAATCGGGGTCACGGGCTCGCCCTCCTGCATCATCGAGCCCATTATCCTGGACCGCCAGGGAGGATTGATCCGCTTTCTGGCCGGCCGGGATCCGCTGGAACCCGGGCGCCTCTGGGTGCGCATGTTCCGGGACTGGCAGGCCCTCAGGGGGCGGGGCGGCGAGGGCGGCATGGCGGTCAACGCCATGGGCGCCGTCGATATGGCTCTTTGGGACCTGGCCGGAAAAGCCCTGAACCGGCCGCTCTGCAAGCTGCTTGGAGGAGCGGTTCGGAACCGGGTCATGGCCTATGCCAGCGGCACGGCCTTCGATCCCGACTCCCTGGCGGGAAGGGTCCCGCCCCGGCTGAAGTCCCCCGAGCAGTTGGCGGCGGAAAGCCGGGCATTGGTCCGGCAAGGGTTCCGGGCTGTCAAGTTCGGCTGGGGCAACCACTTCCGTACCGAGGACGAAGAAAGGCTGGCCGCCATTCGCCAGGCCATCGGACCGGAGACCCGCCTGATGCTCGACTTCGGCTGTCCGGCCTATTGGACGCCCGACTGGAACCTCAAGGAAGCCATTCGAGCCACCCGCTTTCTGGAAGCCTTCGACCTCTATTTCCTGGAGGAGCCCATGCCCCCCTTCGACGTGGACGGCTACGCCGCACTGACCCAGGCCGTCGAAGTCAAGATCGCTTCCGGGGAAAGTCTCAGCACCACCCACGAGTTCCAACCCTTCATCGACCGCCGGGCCCTGGACATCATCCAGCCCGACGCCGCCCAGATGGGGGTTACCCAGTTTCATTACGTGGCCCGACGGGCCGAGGAAGCCGGCCTGCTCTGCATCCCCCACAGCCCCTGGTCGGCCACGGTGGTAGCCGCCCACCTCCACCTTCTCTCCACCGTGAGCAACGGAGCCATGGTGGAGTATCCCGGCTGGGAGGCTCTGCGTGAAGGGCCGACCTCGGCCTACCGGATCACCAGGATGGCCCACGAGGAAGTCATCCAGCATCCCCTCACGCTGAGCGACGGCTACCTCCAGCTTCCGGAAAGCCCAGGGCTGGGATTGGGCAACTACGTCCCGGAAGCGTTCTCGCGGATGGAACAGTTGGCGGCGCAAGGAGATTGACTTGGCGGGAAAACCCCCTTTCCTGGCGGTGGTCAGTTGGCTCCCCC
>JAPVWS010000391.1 GCA_027493295.1 Candidatus Versatilivorator vitaminiformans
TCCTGTCTGGCTCAGCCGGAGGGGGAACTGGTTGGGTTGGTGCACCGCCGGAGAGCGGACCAGCCGATGAATCTGGCCGCCGATGAAGTCCATCACGTACAGTGCTCCCTGGTGGGTCTGCCCGAAATCGATGATGCGGAAGGAGGTGTCGACCAGTTCCCGGTGGTCGCTGACCTGGTCTCCGTCATGCCGGAACCCCCAGATGCGTCCGGTGTCGTAGTCCCCGTAGACGTAGGTCCCGGCGATTTCCGGCAGCCGCTCGCCGCGATAGACAAAGCCTCCGGTGATGGAGCGGAAATCGGCGTGGCCGTGCTCGACCACGGGCTTCAGAATGGGCGACGGCCCCAGGCGACGATCGGGCCGGAAGGGGTGGCTCCCTTCCTGGACGCTCCAGCCGTAGTTGCCTCCCCGTTGGATCAGATAGATCATTTCCCACAGGTCCTGGCCCACTTCCCCGCCCCACAGATTTCCGGTCTCGCGGTCGAAGTTCATCTTCCAGATCTGGCGCAGGCCGTAAGCCCAGATCTCCGGACGGGCGCCCTTCCGTCCCACAAAGGGGTTGTCCTTGGGAACTCCGTAGGTCATTCCGGGATCGGGGCGGTCGACGTCGATCCTCAAAATGGAGGCCAGCAGGTCGGAGACATCCTGTCCAGTGTCAAGCTCGTCGGCGATGCCGCTGCCGTCCCCCGTGGCGATGTAGAGATAGCCATCGGGCCCGAACCTGAGACAGCCTCCGTTGTGTCCGCCGGAGGGCCATTCAAAGATGATGGTTTCGGAGTCGGGATCGGCTTGGAAGCGGTTGTCGGGACGAACCTGGAAGCGGGAAATCCGGGTGCCCTTGGGGAGGGTCTTGATGGGGTCCAGCACGTAGGTGACGTAGAAGTAGCCGTTCTCCTGGAAGCTGGGGTGGAACGCCAACCCGTAGGTGGTCTTCTCGAGGTCGATCAGCAGCTCGGCCTCGGTGGTCTCCCGATCCACTTCAAAAGAAAAAATCTTGCCGAAACGCTCCACCACGAACAGGCGATCGCTGCCGGGAGCGATGGTCAACTCCAGCGGCTGCTCGAACCTCAGGTGGGGGAAGGCCAGCTCGGTGCGGAAAGGGTTGGGAGGATCGGGAGATCCCTTGACCCGAGAGGTGGTCCACAGGGTTCGTTTGAGAGTGGCGTAGGAGTCTCGAAACCCGTTTTCCTTCCTGGACCCTTCCTCCGCGGCAGCCGGGGTTGCACCACCGACCACCGCCCAAAGCATTGCGGCAAGCAGGACTGTTCCACGCATGGGACCCTCGATTTCCGATTTCAGATTCGACTGTTTTTCCTTGGTCCGGCACCGATTCCAATTGACGAACCGGGGAAATTCTAACCCGTCGTTCGGGGTGGGGCAAGGACGCCGCGGTGGGGATCGGAAATCGCACGCTGAATCCCTGCTGTCGAGGCAGCCCTTGTGGTTGCCCGGATATTCGCGTTCGTTCGGTCATTGCCGGATTGAGCGCCCACGAGGGGCGCCCCTACTCGGCAAATCCCAGGTCGAAGCGGGTAAAGGTAAGGAAGGCGTAACCGGCACGCTCCCAGATGACTCCGATGCTCCGGTCAGGCAGCAGGGTGATGTCGGAGTAGGCCGCCTTCTCTTCCGAAATCACCCGTTCGTTGCTAAAGGTCTGCCCTTCGTCGTAGCTGACACGCAGAACCAGCGTCTGCCGCCCGGGGCCCTTGGGTCCTGTCCAGAGGATCCGGTTGCGGTCGTCGCCGGCCGACGCCAGCGAGTAACGCTCGATGCCCGAGGCGATGGGTGGCACCACCTGCCCGGTCCTGGGGGAAGACCAGGTCTGGCCGCCGTCGCTGCTGAGGAAGATCCACCGGGTAGGACCCTTGTCCTGGCGGGCATCCATCAAGAGATTGCCGTCGGCCAACTCGACCAGTTGGTTCTCGCTGGAGGCAGAGGAGACCAACTGGCTCCGAGTCCAGGTCTCTCCGTGGTCGTCGCTGTAGATGGTGAACGCCGTCCAGGTGCTGGGAGTGGACCGGTCGTCGCCGTCGCCCTTGCCGGTCGTCTGGGAAACCGGAACGATCAGGCGCCCCGCGGCGTTCTGAATGGCGCCCCCCGGGCCGAAGAAAGAGCTTCCCCAGTGCTCGACGTCGCGGGCGATTCCGGTAAGGTCCATGGGCTCCGACCAGGTGAGTCCGTTGTCCTGGCTGTAGCGTGCCCAGGCCTGGGAGTCGTCGGTCCCGACCCTGGCGCTCGCGCTGCTGCGGTCCGGCCGGGTCCGGTTGTGGAACAGCCACACCCGCTTGGTGGTCCGATCCAGCAGGGTGACCGGGTTGCAGGAGGCCCAGCGCTCCCCGGGATCGTCCAGCACCATCATGTCCGACCAGGTCTTGCCGGCGTCCGTGCTGCGCTTGTAGACCAGGTCGATGTCGTTGCCGTGGGTGCCGGGATCGTGCCGGTTGTACTTGCGAGCTTCGGTAAACACCAGCACCGATCCGTCGGCAGCGGTTTCTACTGCTGGGATACGGTAGGTGTGGTAGCCGTCCTGGCCCGAGGTGAATACGTCCACGTGGCTGATCTCTTGTTGGCTGACCTCCTGCTTGGCCGCGCAACCACTTAAAAGGAACCCGAGAGACAGCAGGAGCGCTGCCCTGTTAATGTTCATGTTGACCCATCCTCCCTGGCCGCCTCTTCACTGGCGGCCCGCCATCGAACGAAATCCGATCCCGTCCTGGTTGGTAGATTACCGGAAAGGATACACCGTTTCGTCCCCGATTGGCGAAGGTGTGTCTTGCCTGAAACAAAGCTGTTTCGCTCTCAGATGATCCGACCGGCAGGACTTTGGCCCGGCAAGATGGCGCGTGCCCCCTCAAGCAGCAAGAGTGATGGGAGGAGGGTCCCCCCGGGAGCGCGGGCGTCCCGCCCGCACAAGTCCTGGCGCAGCTTGGCCCATCTCCTCCACCCGGCTCGAACGGCAACGGCGCCAGGACTCTGCTTCGGTCCATCCCCTGCCGTTCCCGCCGGCAGGGTGCCCGGGTGCCCCATCGCGGGGAAACTGAGCGGCAGGCAACGGGAGTGCATGCGGGCGGGACGCCCGCGCTCCCGGGGGGCTTCATTCCGCGACGTCTGGGCCGTTCGTGGTTCGCTTTCATCATCGATCAGCCGTCAAACTGCGCGCCTGGCATATAATTGCAACCTGTAACAGCCACCTCGCAAGAAGGGCAATAACTCTTAAGCTGCCCGCTGGAAAGGAAACCCCATGAGCATGGAAAACCGGTCCCTCGGCTCAATCATCAACCGGCGAGAATTTGTGAAATCAGGCGCCGCCGCCGGACTTGGCCTGGCGGCCGGCCAAAGGGCGCTGGCTCACCAACCCACCATGGAAACAGTCCGGGTGGGATTCGTGGGCGTGGGTTTCGCACTGGCAGCATGCGGCGCGCTGGTCGGTCGATACCTGTTCTTCGTCAGCGTGGTGCCGAAGAACATGGCAATGCCGTTTCTCGAAAGGAGAGCGGCGGCATGAGCCTCAAGCGACTGCTCGGCTTTGACACCCGGAAGCAAGACTACGCCTACGGCCGCGACCCAAGCTACGGCTTCACATCAGCAGCCAAGATCCCGGAACGCTGGGTGCCCACCACCTGCGGATACTGCTCGGTGGGCTGCGGGATGCAGATCGGCGTGAGAGACGGCAAGGCGGTCTCTGTCCGGGGCAACGAGGATCACCCTGTGAACCTCGGAAAGCTATGCCCGAAGGGTCTGGCGGAACACGAGGTCGTCTCGGCCGCGAGCAGAGCGCGCCACCCGCTGCTCAAGAACGAGAAGGGCCGCTTCGAGCGCATTGCATGGGATGACGCCATCGGAACCCTTGTGCAGGAGTTCCGCGAGGTGCAATCGAAGTACGGGCCGCGCGCCTTGGGCGTGGTGAGCACAGGGCAGCTGGTGACCGAGGAGTTCTACGCACTCGGCAAACTGGTGCAGCTGGGTTTCGGCACAAACAACTACGACGGCAACACGACTCTCTGCATGGCCAGTGCGGTGTCGGGCTACAAGCGATCGTTCGGCAGTGATGGACCGCCCGGGACGTACGAAGACCTCGAGCAGTCCGACGCGGTCTTCCTGATTGGCGCGAACATCGCCGACAATCACCCGATTCTCTGCTACCGCCTCGAGAGGAATCCCGGCAAGACGGTCGTGGTCGCGGACCCGCGCGTCAGCAAGACGGCCCGGATGGCGGACCTGTACCTGCCCCTCAAGCCCCGCTCCGATATCGCCCTGCTCAACGGCATGGCCCACATCCTGATCCGGGCCGGGCTCGTCGACAAGGACTACATCGAGGCCCATACGACCGGCTTCGATGAACTCGAGGCGCACCTGGCGAAGTACACGCCCGAGCGCGTTGCGTCCGTGACGGGTCTGAGCGAGGAGCAGATCTACCGCGCCGCGCTGATCTACGGGCGCGCGGAGCGGCCGTTTCTGGCCTGGACCATGGGTGTCAACCACTCGAGCAAGGGAACCGAAACAGTCAACGTCATCAACAACCTCGCGCTGATTACCGGCAATGTCGGCAAGCCGGGCTCGTCGCCGTTCTCGATCACAGGGCAGTGCAACGCCATGGGGACGCGCGAGACGGGAT
>JAPVWS010000392.1 GCA_027493295.1 Candidatus Versatilivorator vitaminiformans
GTCTTACATCAATTCAACAAACACTTCATTTGCCAAAAAGAGACCACGATCAGTAAGACGGAGATGGGTTTCTGTGCGTTCTAACAACTCTAAATCCTTCCATTTTTGAATAACTTCTCGAAATTCCACATCAATTGATTCACCGAAACGCAATGTATAATCCTTTATACAAACACCCTCCCGCTTACGAAGTGATAACATAAGGGTTTCTGCCTTTTCTGCTTTTTATGGCCAGACATCATCAGGTAAGCACCCGGGGCGGCGGATTCATTGCCGTACCGTCTATAATTACCTTAGCCGTAGCGCCGACGGCGCACCGCGGAATTTCAGGAACAGTGCCGCCGCAACCGTCGCAGGAGGACAATCTCATGACCGGTCGTCACAACGAGGACGGGAATCGTCCAGCGGGGGCATCCCGCCCTGTCGGGATCAGCCGCAGGGGTTTCCTGCAGGCCGGCGCCCTGGCGGGTTTGGGGCGGATCGGTCGACTGCAGGCCAATCCTCGGGTCGATCCCGGGTTGGAGTTGGTGGGGCGCCAGGTATCGGTCAGGCTCCGGCGCGACCTGGGCTTGACGATCGCGGACGGCGACGGGCAGCCCGTCTGGACGACCTCCACCCGGAAAAAACCGGAAGCGGTATGGGTTTCTTCCGGTTCCGGCCAAGAGAGGCGGGCCACTCTCGAAACAGCCGGCCGCCGGCAGGAGGAATCCTTCAGCGACGGCGCCCACCGAGGCTATCTGATTCGGCTGAGCCGGTTTCCCCGGTCGGACCTGGTGCTGGCACTGGTGCTGGCGCTCGATCCCGACAGCGACGAACTGCTTATCGAGGTCCGCCAGGAGGATGGCGCGGACCGCCTGAAGCAGGTTGACCACCTCTATTGCCTGGATAAGCCCACGGCGGCCGGGGGCTACCTGGTGGTCCCTCACGGATCGGGCTATCTCATTCCCGCCGACGCCGCCAAGAAGCTGGGCCCCCTGGACGACTACTTCGCCCGGCCGGGAGCAGTGGGCGGAAACACCCGCAGGAGCGGAAACATTATCGGGTACCGCTACACGCTGCCGGTCTTCGGCATGGTCAACCGGAAACGGGATTGCCTCTACCAGATCGTGGAGACCTGGTGGGACTGCAGCGTTGCAGTGGAGCATCTGCCGGGAGAACGGTCCACTCTGGATTTCAACTGGCTGCCGTCTCTGGGGCGGCTCGCATACCCGCGCAGGTCTCTCATGCGGTTCGCCCGGGGAATGGACCATGTCGGCATCGCCAAGAGCTACCGCGCCTATGCCAAGGCCCGGGGACTGCTGCGCACGCTGGAAGAAAAGGCGGTGGAGGTCCCGGCGCTGCGCCGGTATATCGACGGGATCGAATATCGGATCCTTTGGCAGGCCGAGGCCGACCGGAATTCCCTGCGCGACCTGCGGGAATTCCGGTCCCGGGACCTGCCGGTGAACTTCTTCTTTCCCAAGTGGGGCACGGGGGGATACGACGCCAGCGGGGGAGAGATCTGGAACGCCACCGCTTCCTGGCAGGCCTTCATGCTGGAAGAAAATCCGATTCCGGGTGGATGGGAGCGCCTGGTACGTCTCTCCAGGGCCGCCGGTGTCGAGGGCGCCCTGGTGAAGGTGATGATCAATCCGACCCAGTACGCTCCCGGGGCCCCTTCCTACGATCCCGCCAAGCGGGCGCTGGACGAGGCGGGGCAGCCGCGCCGCTGGCCTCAGATCAGTCCCTACTTCGCGCCGGAGCTGACCCGGCAGGCATTGGACAGCCTCCTGGCCAGGGGCTTTCAACTGGATGCCCTCTATTTCGACGGCTACGCGGCCCATGCCGGCGTGCCCGAGGACCACTCCAGCAGCCATCCGCTGCCGAGGCGGATGGCCATCCAAAGAATGCTGGAGAGTTTTCGGGAGGCGCGCCGCCGCGGAATCATCGCGGGAGCGGAACTGCCCAGGTTCTGGGCCATGGCTGAGTGCGACTTCTTCTTTTTCCGGTTCGGCTGGTCCTCGGAGATCCTGGGGGTGGGAGAGCCCATTCCGTTGTTTCAACTGGTCTTCCACGAATGTTTTGCCGGCTGTTTTTCGGGCGGCGGCTACGGTCGCTACGACTGGCCCCAAGACCGGCAGCCGCGGCTGTACGAACTGTTGTTCGGGGCGGCTCCGGCCTACAACTGGATGTTGCCCTATAGCGACGCCCATCCGGGCACTGCCTTCACCCAGGTGCCGATTGCCGATTGGGACGACCCCAGGATGGAAGCCCGGCTGGAGTGGCTGAAGCGTTGGCGCTCCTTCTATCGGGCCATCGCCTGGTCGGAGATGGTTTCCCACCGGTTCCTCAATGCCGAGAGGACGCTGCAGCAGGTCGCCTACGCCAACGGGGTCAAGGCGGACTTCGACCTGGCGAAGGGGCTGTGCCGGGTTCAGGGGGTGTCCGGGTTCAGCGGCGAATGGGAGAAGCCCCACCAGGGTGAACTGTGAGTGGGCGACCTTCGGTCGCTTCGAACTGAGGGTCAGCGGCGGCCAATATCCTCCGGGCGGCGGCGATTCAGTGTAAGATAGCCGGGAACCGGAAGGGGCCGGCGAGAGGCCTCCTTGCGGGGTGGACAGGTCCGGCGCGGTGGCCGGCCGGTTCCGCCTTCTGCGGCCTGCCATGGGAGCATAATGAAGCAGCACCTGAATTTCGCCATCCTGATCCCTTTGCTCTTGCTTCTGTCGGCAACCGTTCCCCGCCACGGAGCCGGCGGTCCTCCAGCCAACGGGAAGCCGATCGCCATGACCTTCGTCGATGTGGCCAAGCAGGCCGGCGTCGACTTTCAACACTTCAGCGGTAGCGCCGAGAAGACCTACATTCTGGAAGGAATGAGCGGGGGTGTCGCCTGGATCGACTACGACAACGACGGCTGGCAGGACCTCTACCTGGTGAACGGCGGCCACTGGGAGGAACTGCTGCAGGGTAAGCGGAGCGTCTCCAACGCTCTCTACCGCAACAACGGGGACGGCACCTTTACCGACGTCACCGGGAAGGCCGGCGTCGGCGGCGACCGGTGGGGCATGGGCGTGGCCGCGTCGGACTACGACAACGACGGCTGGCCGGACCTCTTCGTGTGCAATTACGGACCCAACACCCTCTACCGCAACAACGGCGACGGAACCTTCACCGACGTCACCGATCGAGCCGGAGTCGGAGACGGGCGCTGGGCGGTCAGCGCCGCCTTCGGAGACTATGACGGCGATGGCCACCTGGACCTCTACGTGGCCAACACCGTCACCTTCGACCACAAGAATCCGCCCGCCATGAACTGCCACTATCGTGGCATGACCGTGCAATGCGGTCCCCTGGGTCTGCCCTGCGACGGTGACATCCTCTACCGCAACAATGGTCAGGGAGTCTTCGAGGATGTGACCGAAAAAGCCGGAGTGGGAGGGGTGACGCCCTCCTACGGACTCGGGGTGGTATGGACCGACTACGATAACGACAAGGATCTGGACCTCTATGTGGCCAACGATCAGATGGCCAACTTCATGTTTCAGAACCAGGGAGACGGGACCTTTGACGAGGTCGCACTGCTTTCCGGATCCGGTTATTCCGACGACGGCGTTGCCCAGGGCAGCATGGGCGTCGATTTCGGCGACTACGACCACGACGGGTTGCTGGACATCTTCATCACCCACTTTGTCGACGACTACAACACCCTCTATCGCAATCTGGGCGACGGAAATTTTCGCGATGTCAGCCATCTGGCTGAATTGGCCTTCCCCAGTTGGTCCTACCTGGCCTGGGGGACCGGCTTCGTGGATTTCGACAACGACGGCTGGGAGGATCTGTTCATTGCCAACGGGCACCTGTTTCCGCAGGTGGACCGCTACGAGATGGGTCATCGCTACTACCAGCGCAGCCAGCTCTTCCGGAACCTGGGCAACGGGAGATTCCGCGAGGTCATGGCCGGGCTCGACCGGGTCAAGCTCTGGTCCAGTCGGGGAGCCGCCTTTGCCGACTATGACAACGATGGGGATGTCGACGTGGCCGTCAGCAATCTGGATGGGAATCCCTGGCTGCTGCGGAACGACGGCGGCAGCAGACGACGCTGGCTGAGCCTGCGCCTGGAGGGCGTCCAAAGCAATCGCAGCGCCGTGGGGGCGCGAGTGACTGCCCTGACCGAGACGGGGGTCCAGATTCGGGAGGTCCGGGGGGGGGCCAGCTATCAATCGACTCATGACCTGAGAGCGCACTTCGGCCTGGGCAAAGCCAAAAAGGTCAAGTCGTTGGAGGTGCGCTGGCCGAGCGGCAGCGCGCAAAGATTTACAGACGTCTCCGCCAACCGGAGATACCGGCTCAAGGAAGGAGGCCGTCTTGAGCGGGACAAGTAGTGAGGCCGTGCCTCGGACCGCAAGGCTGATGAAAGGTCGATTGCTGATTGCTGCTCGTTGATTGGGGAGTCATGACGACTGATTTTGCCTCGAATCCACAATCCACAATCCACAATCCACAATCCATGTGGATCATTGCCGGACCGCCCCGGAGGTCGGGAGGCTTTTCCCGCAAGTCCCTGGGCTCTGTGCTGGGATTTTCCGTGGTCTTGTGGGTCTTCTTGTTCAGTCCCTGGCTGGGGGCGGAGTCCCGCCATTACCGGGAAGCCAAGGAATGGCACGACAAGCAGCAAAATCTGATGGCCATGCTCTCGGCCCAGAAGGCCGTGGAGGAAGATCCGGAGAATGCCGACCATCTTTTGCTCTATGGTGTGATCCTCACAGACCTGCAACAGTTCAGCGAGGCCGGTGTTCAGCTTCGCAAGGCCCTGAACCTCCGGCCCGACAGTGCTGAATTCCATTACCGTCTGGCCGCCCTGCTGCTGCAAGAAAAGATGGAGTGGAAGGCCACGCTCGGACTGGACAGACGCGACGTCACCACCATGGTGGTGCTGGGAACCGAGCAGGAAGCCCTGGAATCCCTGGAGAGGGCCGTCAAGCTCGACCCCGACCACTTCAAGGCCCGCCTCCATCTGGGCCGCACCTACTACGAGCATAACCGGCACCTGAAAGCCAAGCGGCAATTCGAGGCGGTGCTGGAAAGGGATCCCGAGTACCCCTGGCTCCACTACCATCTGTCCATGCTTCATTCCAACCTGGGTGACGTGCAGGGGGCCATTCGGGGCCTGGAAAAGGAACTCGAGCTCCACCCCGCCCACGCCCAGGCCCGGCTGGAGCTGGGGGAGTGGCTGGTCAAGATCAGCCGGTACCAAGACGGGTTGACCCATCTTTCCCAGCTGAAGCAGGAAGAGGTCAATCCGGTCGACCTGAACTACGCAATCGCCAAGGCCCATCGGGGCCTGGGCAATCCCGACCGGGCCCTGGAGGCTGCCCGGAATTGCGTGGAGATGGACCCCGAGTTTACCGACGGCCACTATTTGCTGGGCCAGCTCTACCGCGAAACCGGGAAACCGGAGCTGGCCCGTCAGGCCATGGAGACCTTCCAGAGGGTCAAGAAGAGCCCCAGCCGCTGAGCGTCTTGGCCAACGTCGTACCTCCCGCCGTACCTCCCTATTGACTTTCCGGCGTTCCTTGGCCAACATGGATCGACTATCTGAATTCGACCCTTTGAATCGGAAGCGTGCGGGTGTGTCATGAAACTGGCGAAATGGACTTGCTGGCTTGTTTGTGGAGTGCTGCTGTCACCGCTGGCGGTGATGGAGGCTCAGAAGAAGAAGGACAGGCAGCGGGAGCGGTCGCTGCGCCGTGAAACTCAGGACAAGTTCCTCAAGAAATGGCTCAAGCAGGATGTCTCCTTCATCATCACGCCGGAAGAGAGAGATGCGTTCGACAATTTGAGCAACGACGATGAGCGCTACCAGTTCATCGAGCAGTTCTGGCTGAGACGGGATCCCAATCCGGACACCATTGTCAACGAGTTCCGGGACGAGCACTACCGGCGCATCGCCTACGCCAATGAGCGTTTCACTTCAGGCAAGATGGGCTGGAAGACCGATCGCGGGCGCATTTACATCATGTACGGTCCCCCGGATCAGATCGAGACCCACCACGGGGGAGGCACCTACTACCGCCCCCACTGGGAAGGGGGAGGGAAGACCAGCACCCATCCCTTCATCACCTGGCGATACCGCTACCTGGACGGGATGGATCTGGGACAGGAAGTCATTATCGAGTTCGTGGATCGCACCTTTACCGGTGAGTACCGCATGGCGATCGATCCCTTCGAGAAGGATGCCCTCAAGAATACTCCGGTGGCCGACCTGACCGAGGACCAGAGAATGGGGCGGGGCGACGACATCAGCCGCCATACCCGTTTTCCGTCGGGGCTGTTCTATTCGGACTTCCGAATGAGCCAGATGCTCCAGCTGAGACAGGCGGCGGCTCTCTACCGGGCTCCCAAGATCCGATTCAAGGACCTGGAAACGGTGGTGGACACCAAGCTCACCTACAACACCTTTCCCTTCGATTACCGGACCGACTTCATCAAGATCACGGAGGACACCATCCTGACGCCCATCACGGTGGTCATGAAGAACAGCGACATGACCTTCAAGGACGTGGAGGGCGTCAAGAAGGCCGAGGTGAACGTCTTCGGCAGGATCACCACCATCACCGGCCGGTCGGTTCAGGTCTTCGAGGAGGTTGTCCGGCAGATCGCGCCCGACGCCCTGTTCAAGAGCACCCTGGAGAAGCGTTCCCTCTACCAGACCCGCATCCCCCTCCGTTCGGGCCTCTACAAGCTGGAACTGGTGCTCAAGGACCTCAACAGCGGCAACCTGGGGACCGTCTATCACAGCATCCGGGTGCCGAAGTTTCCCCAGGACGAGCTGGCCACCAGCAGCATCATCCTGGCCGACCAACTGGAGCGTCTGCCCAGAAAGCAGGTGGGTTCCGGCCAGTTCGTGATCGGAAGCTCCAAGGTGCTGCCCAGCGTCGAGGAGTCTTTCGGCAGGGACCGGCCCATGGGAGTCTATTTTCAGGTGTACAACCTGGCCAGGGACGAGCAGACCCAAAAGCCCTCGGCCACCATCGAATACGTGCTCAAGAAGAGCGGAAGGGAAATCGGCAGAGCCCTCGAGTCCAACGACAAGCTGGCCGGAGCGGCCCAGCAGATGACCCTGCAGAAGCTGGTGGCCCTGGACGAACTGGAACCCGGTCAATACAGCCTGGTGGTCCAGGTCACCGACAACGTCGCCAACCGGTCCGTCGCCCCCGAGGCCAGATTCGTGGTGCGGTAGCCGGCCTGGCGAATTCAGCCCGACTCCTCCCGTCCCGGCGACCTGATTTTTCGGGATTTCCCGATTGCCCTACGAGATACCGTAACTCGGTATCCGACCCAACGAGCTGGGGGCAAAGGGCTGAACGGTCTTCATAAGACAATCATTCCATTAGACTTATTAAAAAAGAGTCCCTTTGCTCCGGCGAATTGGCAGCCGGATCGGCGGGCACTGACTTCAATATTTCGTATATTGGTGGCGGGCAGTATCGGCAAAGCCAGCGGGATTTGGCTTCTAAATCATTGAATAATAGAGGTTTAATTTTATTTTGTATGGACTTTCGGAGTTTGGCAAGCTGATTGCACCGAAATTACCGGTTTAAGGTGAATTTTCGAAGTCGTTTTTGAGCATGTCGACTTCAACATGGTGGCAACTTAACTTGAGGAGGTAACCACTGATGCAACGCTTTCTAACAGTGGCTGGATTGGCCGTCGTTCTGGCCCTTACACTGTCCTGGACACCCATGCTGGCCCAGGAGTACACCGGCATCCACGGGAACGTCGAGGACGAGACCGGCGCCAGGGTGACCCAGGTCGAGATCACGGCGACCGAAGAATCCACGGGGATCACCCGCTCGACCGTGAGCAAC
>JAPVWS010000393.1 GCA_027493295.1 Candidatus Versatilivorator vitaminiformans
GCAAGTATCGTCTGATCGCCGGCCGCAGGGGACGCGGACAGGAACCGCAGATTGCCAGCGCGTCTGTGGAAGTGATCGACCGGGACATCCAGGGGTTGACACTGGCCTTGGGGTCGGGTGCCTCCATCACCGGCAGGATTGTTTCGGAGAACGAGGAGCCCACCTTGAATTGGCGCCGTATTTCAGTGGTCATCAGGTCCACTGAAGGCGGCCGCAGGGGATTCGGGTTCGGTGGTGGGGGACGCCCGATTGAGGAGGACTTCAGCTTCAGGGTTGCAAACCTTCCCGGAGGACTGTATCGCTTGTCTGTCAACCTTCCGCCCGGCAATCACTACGTCGAGTCCATCCGCGCCCAGGGACAGGATATAATCGACAGGCTGATAGAGATGAACGACCAAGACCAATTATCGGGTGTGGAAGTCCGGATTTCCCCCGACGGATCTCGAATCAGCGGCGTGGTGCGAAGTGAGGAGGACGGAAAAGCGGTCGATGGAGCCACCGTCCTGGTCTTTGCGGCCGACCCCCAGCAGAGGGGTGGCTATTCGCGCTTTACCAGGACCACTCAAACCGACCAGACCGGAAGATATTCTCTGGAGGGCCTGCCGCCTGCCGAATACCTCGTGTGCGCCCTGGTCGAACATGAACCCGGCCGCGAAAGCGAGCCGGAATACCTGAATGGCCTGGAAGGGGATTCGACCACGATCGACCTTTCCGCAGGCGAGATGTCCAGCAACAACCTGGTGGCGCTGCAGGCGCCCGCCACCAACTGAAAGCGATATCCTGCAAGAGGTCGGGAGGTGGCGACCCTGACCGCTGCTCGTCGTCAACCCGCAACCCGTTACCCATAGGATTCAAGATGCCCAAACCGGTTGTCGTTATTCCTGGAGACGATCCTCCCCAATGCCAGGGTTCGCCGCAGTTGGAACGGCTCGGCTCCCTGGCGGAGGTGGTTCTCTATCCCACGCGCCCCGAGTCAAGCGAGGAGAAGATAGGCCGGGCCCGGCAGGCCGACGTGCTGATCAACTCCCGCAACTCGGTTAAGTGGCCGGCAGATGTCTTGAAGGAATTGCCCAGGCTCAAGATGATCACCGTCTGCGGGATCGGCATTGACGCCATCGATATCGAGGCTGCCAGGGCTCGGGAAATCATCGTTTGCAACGTGCCGGGCAAGACCGCGCCCATAGTAGCCGAGCACGCCTTCGGCCTGATGTTTGCGGTCGCCAAGCGGGCCGCGTACCAGACAGCCTCGATTCGTGCGGGTGATTGGGTTCGTGTCGACAGCCTCTTTCTGCAGGGCAAGACGTTGGGAGTGGTGGGGACGGGGAACATCGGAGCCGAGATGGCCCGGTTGGGGCGCCTCCTCGGCATGAGAGTCATCGCCTGGACCTTTCATCCGTCGGCTGAGAGAGCCGCGGCGTTGGGCCTCACTTTTGTGGAGCTGGAGGAGTTGCTGCGCCGCTCCGACGTGGTCAGCCTCCATCTCAAGCTGACCGAACAGTCCCGGCATCTCATCGGTGAGTCCGAGCTGTCCCGCATGAAGCCGGGAGCGGTCCTGATCAACGTCGGCCGCGGGGCTCTGGTGGATGAGGAAGCCCTGGCGGCAGCCTTGGGGGCGGGGCACCTGGGCGGCGCTGGAATTGACGTGTTCCAGGTGGAGCCGCTGCCTCCGGGCCACCCCCTGCGTGCCTGCGAGCAGGTGGTTCTGACGCCCCACTGCGCCGATATGACTCCCGAAGGAGTGGAGCTTCTCAACGAGGGCGTGGTGGACAACGTGCTGGCGTTTCTGCAGGGAAATCCCCGAAACGTCATGACCTGAGTCCCCCAATCCGTCGATCCTTGCCACCGAAAGACATGCGTTTCTTCCTGATTTCAATTCTGACGGGGTCTCTCTTACTTGGCGCCGGAGCGGTTCTTGCCGGCGATCCCGCTATGGGTGAATGGAAAGGAAAGCTCCGCGGCGACGACGGGGTCGAACGGATCCTGGAGGCCCAAATTGTGGCCGAGGGCGGGGACCGCTATCGGGCTGTGATGAGACTGGACAAGGATGGAGCCTGGAGCGCGGGTGAGTCCGCCGGTCGCCGAAAGGGCGAGACGGTTGCGTTTTCCGGTTCCCTGAATCTGGGGGAGGGTTCCGGCGGCCTGTGTCAACTTCAAGGACAGATTGACTCCGGTGGGTTCAGCGGCAAGTGCGCCGGCGCCGGATCGACGGTCCGATTCTCACTGACGAGGATGGAGCGCCGTCCACCTCGTCTGGGAGTCAAGCCTCCCCACGGGGCGGTTGTCCTTTTCGACGGCGCCGGCCTGGAGTCCTGGATGCACCGGGACGGGCAGCCCGCAGGCTGGAAGCTGCGGGAAGACGGCAGCATGGAAGTGACCCGGGGAAACATTATCACCCGCCGGTCGTTCGGGGATGTTCGCATCCATCTCGAGTTTCGCACTCCGCTGATGCCGGAGGCCCGGGGTCAAGCCCGCGGCAACAGCGGCGTCTATGTCCAGGGACGCTACGAAGTTCAGGTCCTGGACAGC
>JAPVWS010000394.1 GCA_027493295.1 Candidatus Versatilivorator vitaminiformans
GGCCCCGCCTGATCGCGGTGGCGGGCGGGCAGGAGGGAGCCAAGGTGGTGGCCTTCGACAAGAAAAACGGCCGGGAGCTCTGGCGAGCGCTGCCTTCGGACTCGGAACCCGGCTACGCCCCCCCGATCCTCATCTCGGCCGGCGGGCGGCGGCAACTGATCATCTGGCACCCCAAGGCGGTGAGCGCGCTCGACCCCGCGACAGGCGAGGTTCTCTGGCAACAGCCTTTTCGGTCGGATAAGGGCCTGTCGGTGGCCACCCCCGTGTTCAGCGGCTCGCGACTCCTGATCAGCGCTTTCGTGAACGGGTCCATGATGCTGGAGCTGGACCGCCGGTCCCCGGCCGCCCGACTGCTCTGGCGCGGCAAGAGCGACAGCGAGATCGACACCGACACGCTCCACTCCCTCATCAGTACGCCGGTCATCGACGGGGACACCCTTTATGGGGTTTGCAGCTACGGACACCTCAGGGGGCTGAGCGCCAGCACCGGCAAGCGGCTGTGGGAAACACTGGAGGTGACCGGGGAAAAGGCGCGCTGGGCCACGGCCTTTCTGGTTCGCCACCAGGATCGATACTTCATCTCCAACGACCGGGGCGAGCTGATCATCGCCAGGCTGTCGCCTTCAGGCTACCGTGAGATCGACCGGACCCATCTGATCGCCCCCACCTCCCGCGGGGGAATCGGCCGGCGCCAGGCCGGCGCCGTCAACTGGTCCCACCCCGCCTACGCCAACCGCCACATCTTCGCCCGCAACGACCGGGAGATCCTCCGCGCCTCCCTGGCCCGGACCGCCGCGGCGGAGTGAGCGCCTGGACCGACATTTTTAGTCGTTCTTCGTGCCCCTTCGTGGATATCTCTTTTGTCTCGGCGTGGGTCCCCTTGGCGGATTTTGTTGTCCTCCGGGCGGCCTTACCACTTCCAGGTTTCGCGGACGGCCGGATTGGCCACCGCCGCCGCCGGCCAGCCCCCGCCATAGAGCTCCACGATGTTCCGGGCCGCATCCACGGCCATGGCCTCCACCGAGCGGGTGTCGATCCCGGCCGTGTGATCGCTGACCAGGACGTTGTCGAGATTCAGCAAAGGATGATCTCCCTGTATGGGCTCTTGCACGAAGACGTCCAGTCCGGCCCCGCCCAGGTGGCCGCTCTTCAATGCATCCACCAGATCCTCCTCCACCACCAGCCCGCCGCGCGAGGTGTTGACCAGAAGGGCTCCGGGCTTCATCCGCGAAAGGGTCCGGCGGTTGATCAGCCCGCGGGTCTCTTCGGTCAGGGGAACGTGCAGCGTCACGTAGTCGGAACGGGCCAGCAGGGTGTCCAGGTCCACCAGCTCGATGCCGTGTCTTCGAGCGAACTCCCGATCAGGAAAAGCCTCGTGGGCCAGCAGCCGCATCCGGAAGGCCTCGGCTCTCACGACCACGCTCCGGCCGATGCGTCCCAGGCCGACCAGGCCCAGGGTCTTTTCCCGGAGGGGCAGCGAACATCTTCGCTCCCAAAGGCCCCGGTGGATTTCGTCGTTCCTCTGCACCAGAAAACGACTCACCGCCAGCAGCAGCGCCACCGCATGCTCGGCCACCGCCTCGTGGTTGGCGGAGGGGGTGATGGCGACGACCGCGTTGCTATCGGTCACCGCCTCCAGATCGACGCGGTCGACACCCACTCCCCAGCGGGAAATCACTCTCAGATCCGGCAGGGCGGCCATCACCCTCCGGCTGTAGGGCTCTCCGCCGGCGATAGTAGCCGAGATGCCCTGCAGCACCCGGATGTTTTCCTCCTCGTCGGTGATGTCCGGCCTCGGAGGGAAACGGACCTCCAGCCCGGCTTCGCGAAGCAGTTTCACATGGGGGCCGTTGGGGTCTTGCAGAAACTGGATGAAGATCATGACGCTGGGCACAGGGTAACCTCCTGGAATTGAAGCAACTGGCGGATTTCCGTATTATGGCACGGTGCGCTCGACCGGGTACGAAAACTGGTTTCCGAGGCGACACCGGCCTTGCGCTGCCCCGGACGCCGTCAAATAAACCCCGTTGGGGTGCTGACGTCAAGCCATAGCGGCGGCGCTGAAGGGCTGGAGCACAACGAGCCAAGCAAGATTCGACCTGGAGGAACCCCACCCTTGAACACCGACCTTGAGATCGCCCGCCGGGCCAAACTGAGAAACGTGGTGGACCTGGCCAGGGAAAAGTTCCGGATTCCGGCGGACCAACTGGAGCCCTACGGCCACTACAAGGCCAAGCTGTCGCCGAACGCCCTAAACTCGGAACGGCAGGGACAGGGGAAACTCATCCTGGTGACGGCCATTTCTCCCACACCGGCGGGAGAAGGCAAGACCACCACCGTAGTGGGGCTGGGTGACGCGCTCAACCGCCTGGGCAAAGAGGCCTTGATCTGCCTGCGCGAACCCTCCCTGGGACCCTGTTTCGGCATGAAGGGGGGCGCCGCCGGGGGCGGGATGGCCCAGGTGGTTCCCATGGAAGACATCAACCTGCACTTTACCGGCGATTTTCACGCCCTGGGCCTG
>JAPVWS010000395.1 GCA_027493295.1 Candidatus Versatilivorator vitaminiformans
CTGCAGTGAGGCCCTGGAGGAGGGAGGGAACGCCAGGCTGATCAGGTAGCCGGGAATGACCGTGCCCGCGAAGCTGACAAAGGTCAGCCAGAACTTGGAGACCTGCTCGACGGTGGCAGCGGCGTAGATGTCCGGCCCCCCCGGCAGCAGGAGCCACTGCCCGTCGATCTTGAACAGCCAGTACTTGGTCACCAGCACCAGTCCGTAGCCCACCAGAGCCCCCAATGAAGCTCCCCAGCCCGTGGCCCGCCGGGTGGTGGTTCCCAGAACGAACATGCCGACAGCGCACCCGAAAAAGGGGGCCACCACCGAAGCCATGGTGCCCACGATGGTGTCCTGGCCGGTCAGGAACTGCGCCACCACCGCGATCACAACGGCCCAGATCAGCGTCAGGCCACGGGCCAGCCGCAGGCATTGTCTGTCGGGAGCATCGGGCCGAATCAGCCGCTTGTAATAGTCTTCCACGCAGACGGTGCTGATGGTGTGGGTTCCCGAATCGATGCTGGACATGGCGGCCGCGAATATGGCCGCCAGGATGAGGCCGGCCAGGCCGCCGTGCATTTCGTTCAGGACGAAGTGGGGAAAGGCGCGGTCGGCGCTCCCAACCCCCACGGCCAGCTCCGGGTTCAACTGGTGGTGGGCGTAGAGAGCCAGGCCCAGGCCGTAGATCAGCACGGTGACCGGAATCGACAGGAAGGGCTTGAACCACACCGCCCGCCGGGCGTCTCGCAGCGATCCGCAGGAGAGGTAGCGCTGCATGCTGACCTGGTCGGTCAGGTTGGCGACGCCGTTGACGGCGCCCGCGGTCACGGCCATCCAGACAGTGATGCGGGTCGCGGGGTCCAGGCTGAAGTTGAACATCCTCAGCTTGTCGTCGCGGACCATCACGGCCAGCAGTTCGGAGGCCGGATCCTTCCAGAAGATCAGGGCGACGGCTGCGGCCAGGCCCAGGGTGAAGAGGAAAAACTGCAGGACGTCGGTCCAGATGATGGCCTTCATGCCGCCCACCAGGGTATAGGCGGTGGCCACCGCCGTGGTCAGGACGATGGAGACGGCGGGCTCGATTCCGGTGAGTTCCTCGATGGCCAGGGAGACGGCCACCACGATGGTGGCCATCCAGGCCAGGCGCGAGATGATGAAGACCGCGCTGGCCAGGAGCCGGGTGGGAAAGTTGAACCTCCGTTCCAGGTATTCGTAGATGGAGGTCACCTTCAGTCGATAGAAGAAGTCCAGGAACAGATAGACCGCCAGGGGCACGCACAGAAAGCCGCAGATGCTGAAGAGGAGATACTGCAGGTCGTACCCGTAGGCTTCGCCCGGCGTACCCAGGTAGCTGATGGCCGACAACAGGCTGGCCAGTTGGGAGATGCCGACCGAAACCCAGCCCATGGATCGGCCCGCCAGCAGGAAGTTGGTCGAGCTGGCCTGCTGGCGCGAAAATCCGAAACCGATCGCCAGCACCAGCAGGGCGTAGGCCACGATCAACCCGTAGTCCATCCACTGCAGTTGAATCTGGCAGAGCAAAGCCAACGGTGTGACCTCCCGGGGTGATCGTCACCCGACCGTCGTTCGGGGAAGGCAGGAACGGCATTGTACACCCTGGCTCGAAGGTTCGCTCACCGAACCTCGGGGCAGGGCGATTGGCCGTGTCGCCGGCAGGTGACGGTTGCCGGGCTTGACGGTCGCCCGGCGGTGCGGTAACTTCGGTCGAATTTTCTTGCAAACCGAGTGACCATTGGGGGGCTTAAATCCATGAAAGTTGTCCTAGACAGCGAAGCCGACCGCGAGTTCGTCGCGGAGCTCAGGAACTCTTTCCCATCAATAAACTTCTGTGAAGCTCCTACCCAGGCCGATCAGATCCGGGAGATCCCCGACGCCGAGGTCCTGTTCGGGGCCATCACCCCGGCCGTCTTCGAGGCGGCCGGGAAGTTGCGCTGGTGCCACTTCGTGGGAGCCGGGTTCGACCCGCTGGTGCGCGGCAATCCCGCCTTCGTGGCCAGCGACGTTGTGCTGACCAACGCGCCCGCCACCCATGCCATCGCCATGGCCGACCACGTCATGGCCATGATTCTGATGCTTGCCCACCGGATGGTGGACATGCTGGACGATCAGCGGGCCCGCCGCTGGGACGTCGACAAGTACCGGGCCCAGATTACGGAGCTCGACGGCACCACCATGGGGATTCTGGCCCTGGGCGCCATCGGCCGAGCCGTGGCCGTGCGGGCCCAGGCCTTCGGCATGCGGGTCTACGGCGTGGACGTGAAGCCCATGGAGCCGCCGCCGGGAGTGACCGAGGCCTGGACTCTGGAGGGCCTGGACCGGTTGCTCGAGATCTCCGACTGGTTCGTGGTGACGGCGCCCCTCACTGACGGCACGGCCGGACTGCTGGGCCGGGAGCGAATCGGCCGGCTCAAGCAGGGCGGCCGCCTGATCGTCATCTCGCGGGGCGGCATCGTGGACGAGGCGGCGGTGGCGGACGGGCTAAGGTCGGGGAGCATCGCCGGGGCCGGCTTCGACGCCACCAAGCCCGAACCCCCAGCGGACGACAGCCCGCTCTGGGACATGCCCAACGTGCTGATCTCCCCCCACGTCTCCGGCGACTCCCCCCAGACGTGGGAGCGCCGCTACCGGATCTTCAAGGACAACCTGGAGCGCTATCTCAAGGGGGAGCCCCTGCTGAATATCTGCGACAAGCGGGCCGGGTTCTGAGGGGGGCGTCGGACCAAAGGCGAAGCGAGCCCTTCGTCGCAGACGCAAAAGGGCGCCATGAGCAAGCAACATGTTTCAGCCGGGTGGGATAAGATTCGGGTCCAACGGGTTCTGGATCACTACGTAGCGCAAAGCGACAAAGAAGCCGTAGACGAGGACGAAGCTGCATTCGAACGCCCCACTCACACGGTGATGGAAGTGCCGGTTGTTCTCGTTCAAGAAGTTCGGGAACTGATCGCGAGGCCGACGAGACTCCATGACTAACGACAGCAGCCAAAGACGCGATAACCCTCCGGCCGCGAATAACCCCGGCGCAGGGGCTGCCCCGGATGCGACCGGCTTCGCTCCTCCCCATCCCGGTTCCCGCAAGATGCCACGCTGGAACACCGGCGAGCTGATCGACGCGCCCAGGTTCAGCCGGAGGCACTGGTACGCTTTCCTGGGCCCCGGCCTGGTTGCCGGAGCAAGCGCCATTGGCGGTGGCGAGTGGCTGCTGGGGCCGCTGGTGACGGCCCGCTACGGGGGCGCGCTGCTGTGGCTGGCCACCCTCAGCATCCTGGCGCAGGGACTCTACAACATCGAAGTCAGCCGCTATACCCTCTACACCGGCGAGCCCATCTTCACCGGAAAGTTCCGGACTCTGCCCGGACCGCAATTTTGGCTCGTGGTCTACTTGATCCTCGATTTCGGGACTGTCTTTCCCTATTTGGCTGCGACGGCGGCCACTCCGGTCATGATCCTGCTGCTTGGCGGCGAGATGCCTGCCCCGGACTCGGTTCCCTTGCACTGGTGGATGCACAAGTTCACCGCCACCGGCATATTGATTGCCAGCATCGTTCCGCTGATCTTTGGGGGCAAGGTCTACAACTCGCTGAAGGCAGTGATGTCCTTCAAACTGGTGGCGGTGTTCGGCTTTCTGCTGATTCTTGCCGTCTTCTATTCCCGCCCGTCCACCTGGATCGACATTGGAACCGGCTTTTTCAAGTTTGGAACGGTCCCCGTGCTCAGCGGCGAGGACCGCAACGGCAACGGCAGGCTGGACCCCGGCGAGGACTGGGACGGGGACGGCCATCTGGATGTGGTCGAACGCAGGCTGGAGCCTACCGTCGACTCCGACGGCGACGGCCGGCCCGACACCTGGGAGCGGGGCCCTCAGGGGCAACTGGTCAAACACGAGGACCTGGACGGGGATGGATATCTGGACGGCGCCAACGTCGAAAACGTGTTCGTTGCCTGGTTCGCAAAGGGGGCGCTGCCCACCGTCGACTTCACCCTGATCGCCTTTATCGCCGCCATGGCGGCCATTGCGGGTAACGGAGGCCTGGGCAATACCACGGTCAGCAACTTCACCCGCGACCAGGGTTGGGGCATGGGACACCACGTGGGCGCCATTCCCAGCATGGTGGGGGGGAAGGGGATCAGCCTGTCTCACG
>JAPVWS010000396.1 GCA_027493295.1 Candidatus Versatilivorator vitaminiformans
GAGCTGGTTGTGGGAGCCTCGGCGGGGTGAATAGGGCAGCGACCACTCCCCCGGGGTCAGGCTGACCAGGCCACATCCGGCATAGGCGCCTCCCTCGGCTTCGGAACCGGGTTCGCCCGCCGGAATAATCGGCTGCCGCAGGGGGCGTTGCCAATTCAGGCCGTCCCGGCTGGTCATCAGGTGCACTTCGGAGAAATCGCCCGAGTGGCGGTAGAAAGCCGGAAACATCAGGTGGGCATCGGCTCCGGGCCAGCGGGCGTAGGAGTTGGTGTAGATGTCGGTGTCGGGGTCGTCGTGCATGTCGATCTCGACCAGCGGCCGGGGAGTCGGCCAGTGCTCGAAACGGTCCGTCTCCGCATAGCTGATGATGCGGCGGGCGTGGGAGGTGCCATGCTCGTGAGCTGTCCAGCCTCTGAAGTAACCGACATAGACACCCCTTTCCGGATCGAAGTCGACCACGCTCTGGGTGTCGCTGAGGTAGTTCCGGATCAGGGGCTCCTGGATCATGCTCCAGCGCAACCCGTCGGAGGAAACCGCTCCGTAGACACAGAAGCGCCCTTGGTGCGAACCCAGATGGACCATCTTGTAGCGCTGGGACGCAGGCGCTGAAGGGTCCTTGAAGAAGGTTGCCCCATGGGCGTCCCGGCCCGGCGAGGCATCCAGCCCGAAGACCAGGTTGTTGCGGCGTGACCCCCGATAGGTCACCATCCCCAGTTCCGGCTTGACCCAACGGATTCCGTCGCTGGACTCGGCATAAGCCATCACCCGTTGGGTTCCCACGTCCTCGTCCACCTCCAGCTCGCCGCTCAGATCCCCGCTGTCGTAATAGAGCCTCCAGCGCCCCTCATCCTCCAGCAGCGTGCTGTAAACTCCCAGGCCGGTTCGGGCGTTGCCGGCCTCCCAGGGCTTGTCGGCCGTCACCAGGGGAACCCGGTCCAGACGAGGCGAATGGGCCCTCAGGCGAACCCCGTAGGGCATCTCCCAGCTTTCAGGCCGCTGCCCTCCGAATGACAGACCATAACCCGGCTCGATCAGGTTCCAATCCACAAAGACCTGCTTGCGGCCTCCCAGCTGGAACGGCTTGTAGGTCATGAGCTACCTCCGGTCCTCGAGTGTGAGCCAGGAGCATACAACAACCGCCGGAATGCCCCGATCTCTTTCTTCATGGCCCGCATCGCGGTATACTTCGGGGAGCACCCGAAAGAACCGCACTTCCCAAGGCGACAGTCCGCATGCATCGATCGAGACAGTTTCACCCCTCCCGGGTGGCAACGCTTCTGCTCCTGCCGGTTCTGGCCCTCTGCGGTCTTTCCGCTCCGGCACGGGGCCAGGGATCGGAAGCGGAGGAACTTTTCGAGAGAAAGATCCGGCCGTTGTTTGTCCGGCACTGTACCGCTTGCCACAACTCCGATCTGGCAACCGCCGGACTGGATCTCTCAACCGCAGAGGGGTTCCGCCAAGGGGTGGCGGGGGGCCCTCTGATCTCGGCTGAATCTCCCTCACAAGGCCGCCTCCTCAAAGCCGTCCGCTACCAGGACGCGGTCAAGATGCCCCCGGCCGGCCAGTTGGACCCAGCCGAAATTGCCGCCCTGGAAACCTGGATCGGGCTGGGAGCACCCTGGCCCGAACCGTCGGCCCGGTCCGGCCAGAAAGCAGGGACTGTCCCGGCGGGCCCAACGGGACTCTGGTCCTTGGAGCCGGTGGCCGATCCCGGGCCTCCGCTGGTAACCCGCCAGGACTGGGCAAGGACGCCCATCGACCGTTTCATTCTGGCCAAGCTGGAGGAGCAGGGCCTGGAACCGGCGCCTCCGGCGGACAAGCTGACCCTGCTGAGGCGGGCCACTTTCGACTTGACCGGTCTGCCGCCTTCCGTCCAGGAGATCGAGCGTTTCCTGAACGACACCTCCCCGGACGCCTTCGACAAAGTCGTAGGGCGGCTGCTCGACTCGCCCCGATACGGGGAGCACTGGGGCCGGCACTGGCTGGACGTGGCCCGCTACGCGGACTCCACCGGCAACGACGAGGACCACAAATACCCCCATGCCTGGCGTTACCGGGACTACGTGATCGATGTCTTCAACCGGGACCTTCCCTACGACGAATTCATCCTGGAACAGATCGCCGGAGACCTGCTTCCCCGGACGGGCAGCCTGGAGACCGACCGGCGCAGGATCATCGCCACCGGTTTCCTGGCCCTGGGCCCCAAGGCTGTTGCCCAGCAGGACAAGATCCGGATGGTCTACGACGTCTATGACGAGCAGCTCGACGTGGTCTCCAAGAGCGTTCTGGGATTGAGCATCACCTGCGCCCGCTGCCACGACCACAAGTTCGACCCCATCCTGACCCGGGACTACTACTCCCTGATCTCCGTCTTTGCCAGCACCCGCAGCTTCGTCGATCCGACCGCCCACGTCTCCGAAATGTTCATGAAGCCCCTGGTCCTTCCCGAAGAGCACCAGACCTATCTCGATTACAAGAAGAAAACCGACGACCGCAAGCAAGCCCAGGGGAAGTTGGTGGAAAAGGAAAAGGAACGGTTCGTGGAGACGGAGAGCCTGCGGCTGGCCGACTACATGCTGGCCGCCCATCAGGTCTACGCCCAGGGAGCCGCTCCGGCGGAGCTGTCGCGCAAGCTGGAACTGAAAGAATCGATCCTGGAACGCTGGGCCGGCTATCTCAAGCCCGGCCAAGGGTTCCGCCCCCACCTGCTGGCCTGGCGCCGGTCCGGGGAGGACCAGCGCGCCTCGGTCGCCAAGGACTATCAGGACAAGTTCCGCCAGCAACTCCACGAGTGGAACGGGGAACTGGAGGCCTGGCGTCAGCGGGTCGAGAAGGCCAAGCCGGATGAAGCCAAGGAGGACCGACCCAGGTTCATTCCCGGCAGGGACCGCTTCTTCCACGAAGTCTATCTGAAGGGCAATCCGAGGGACGATAGCTACCAGACGCCCTTTATTCTCGAGCCCGGCGACACCCAACTCTTCTCCGAGGAACGCAGGGAAGCCATCGTACGGCTCCAGAAGGAGATTGAGCAGTTGGAGAAGGAAGCGCCTCCGGAACCGGACATGGCCAACGCCGTTGAAGACGGAGAGGTGGTCGAGCAGAAAGTTTTTGTTCGGGGCGATCCCGCCAATCCGGGCGAGGAAGCTCCCAAGGTCTCTCCCAGGATATTCGACACCCGGTGCCGGCCCATGGAATCCAGCCAGGGCAGCGGACGCCTGCAACTGGCCCGCTGGCTGATCCAGCCGGAGCATCCGCTCACGGCTCGGGTGATGGTCAACCGGGTGTGGCACTGGCATTTCGGCCAGGGTCTGGTGCGGACGCCCGACAACTTCGGAGCCAAGGGGGAAGCACCTACCCATCCGCGGCTGCTGGATTATCTGGCGGGAGAGTTTGTTGAGAATGGCTGGTCCCTGAAACACCTTCACCGTTCGATCATGCGGTCACGCACCTATCAGATGGCGAGTTCTCGCTCGGAGCTGACGGCTCAAACCGATCCCAGGAACCTCTGGTTGTCCCATTTCCCCAGGCGACGACTGAAGGTAGAGGAAATTCGCGACGGCATGCTGGCCCTGGACGACTCGCTCGACCTGAAGATGGGGGGCACCCTGCAGAGCGGGACCGGATACCAACCCGAAAACAGCAGCGAGCGGCTGAGCATGGACCCGGAGACCCTGCGCCTCCGCACCGTCTATCTGCCCTTGCGACGCGCCAATCTCCCACCGCTGCTGGCCCTGTTCGACTTCGGCGACGCCACCACTTCCTCGGGAGAGCGCCTTCAGACCAACGTGGCGCCCCAGGCCCTGTTCATGCTCAACAGCCAATTCGTGGAGACACGTTCCCGCGGGCTGGCCGAGCTACTACTGAAGGACCCGGACTCCAGTGACCGGGAGCGACTGAATCTTGCCCATATCAAGACCCTGAATCGACACCCCAAGAGCGAGGAACTGGACCAGGCGCTGGATTACATCCGGGGATTTCAGGAGCGGTCGCCGGGCGACGACAGCCGGCTCCAGGGCTGGCAGAGTTACTGCAAGGCCCTGTTGTCCTCCAATGCCTTCATGTACGTGGATTGAGCTCCCCGGGTTGCAGCAGTTTGCCAATGGATGCGAACATGAGTGATCTCCATTCCCTCTACCGAGGACTCCAGGTGCCGGTGTCCAGGCGCGCCATGCTGCGGGCTTCGGCCGGCGGATTCGGATTTCTGGGTTTGGCCGGTTTGCTTGCCGAGGAGTCGGGCCTGTTGGCCTCACCCCCCGGAAACCCGCTGGACAAACGGCCACCCCATTTCAAGCCCAGAGCCAAGCGGGTCATCTTCCTCTTCATGCACGGAGGTCCTTCGGGCATCGACATTCTGGACCCCAAGGAGCGCCTGACCCGCGACCACGGCAAACCGCTTCCCATC
>JAPVWS010000397.1:2500-5485 GCA_027493295.1 Candidatus Versatilivorator vitaminiformans
AGGAAGGCTCACCCGAGAACCGGCAGGAGCAGCCCCTGCTGTTGGCAGGAGCGCGAAGCGAGTCTGGAGGCTTGATTGTCGGATCCCGTCCGCCTGTGGAAATGGCGAGTTTCGCCCGGGAGCTGTCCAGTCTCAGCCGGGAGTACGAGCAGATGAAGGATCAACGCAAGATGATCCGGACCAATTTCATGCTGGTCCTGGGGGTGGTCACCCTGCTGGTTCTCTTCCCAGCGGTCTGGATCGCCCTCTTTCTGTCGCGAAAGATTACCGAACCCATCCAGGCACTGGCTGAAGCGTCCAACGAAGTATCGCAAGGGAACCTGAACGTGCAGGTCGACTGTCCCGCGCCGGACGAGCTGGGCGTGCTGGTGTCTTCCTTCAACCGCATGACCTCTCAGCTCGATGAGGCGGCTCAAGACCTGGCGTCGAAGAATCGCGACCTGGAAGAGTCCCACCGGGCCTCGGAGGCCAGGAGGCGATACACCGAGGCGGTCCTGGAGAACATTCCCACCGGGGTCATCTCCATCGCCGCCGACTCTTCCATCAGCACCATGAACGAAGCCGCCCAGCAGATGCTGGGGCGGACAGATGACATGGGGCTGTCGCTGGAGGAGTTGTTCCAACCCCAGGACCTGGCCGAGATCCAAAGCCTGATGGCCAAGGCAGCCCGTGTGAAAATCGCTTCCAAGGAGTTGGAAATCACGACCCGACGGGGAACCTTTTACGGCGCCGTGACCCTCAGCTCGCTGGATCCGGCGGATGCGGGACCTCAAAGGTTCGTCATGGTCCTGGAGGACTTGACCGAGCTGCTAAGAGCCCAGAAGGCCAGCGCATGGCGAGAGGTGGCTCGGCGCATGGCTCACGAGATCAAGAATCCACTGACCCCGATTCAGCTCTCGGCCGACCGAATCCTCAAGCACCTGTTCAGAACCGGGAGACCGGGGAACGAGGCCGATCCCCGCTACCCGGCCTCTTCGGGCTTTCAGGCCACCGTCAAGGAGTGCGTGCACACCATTACCCAGGAAGTGAAGACCTTGAAGGGGATGGTGGACGAATTCTCCCGATTCGCCCAATTGCCTTCGCCAAGCATGGTGCCGTCCAACCTCAACGCCATCATGGAAGGCACCCTGGCCTCCTACGACGGCCGGCTCGACGGCGTGGAGGTGGTCAAGCAGCTCGCTCCCGACCTGCCGCTGACCCAGGTGGACCCCGAACAGCTCAAGCGGGTGTTGGTCAATCTGATCGACAATGCCCTGGAAGCCATGGATCAATCCGACCGCAAGCAGCTCTCCCTGTCCAGCCGGTTCTTTCCCTCCAGGGAGACGATCCAACTGGCCGTCAGGGACAGCGGGCAAGGCATTGCGGCGGCTGATCGGGACAAGCTGTTTCTCCCCTATTTCTCGACACGCAAGAGAGGAACCGGCCTGGGGTTGGCCATCGCCAATCGCATCGTCGCCGACCACAAGGGGTACATCCATGTGGAGGACAATACTCCCCGGGGCGCCAGCTTCGTGATCGAGATCCCGGCCTTGTAGCCCGCCGGGGCGGCACCGGCCCGGACCGCGCTTCCGCCGGCAATGAAGGCGTTGGGGGCGCACGCGGGCGGCGGCCCGGAATTGCCGCGATTCAAGTGAAGGTGAGGAAGTGGCAAGAAACTCCATACTGCTGGTGGACGACGAGGCCGGGATTCGGAAGTCCCTGGGCGCCGTGCTGAGGGAGGAGGGCTTCAAGGTGACCACGGCCCGTACCGGGGAGGAGTGTCTGCGTCTCCTGGAAAAGAAGACTTTCGAGCTGATCCTGTTGGACATCTGGCTGCCCGGCATCAATGGACTGGAAACACTGGAGACCATAAGGAAGAGAAAGGTGGATGCAGCCGTGGTGATGATCTCCGGCCACGGCACCATCGAAACCGCGGTCAAGGCGACCCGGCTGGGGGCTTTCGACTTCATCGAAAAGCCCCTTTCCATCGAGAGGACGCTGCTGGTGGTTCAGAATGGCCTGGAGAACAAGCGCTTGCAGGAGGAAAACAGAACGCTCAAATCCCGGCTGGGTCAACACTACAAGATCATCGGTCAAAGCATCCCCATGAAGGCCCTGCGACAGCAACTGGCCATCGCGGCGCCCACCGACGGCCGGGTGTTGATCTACGGGGAGAGCGGCACCGGAAAGGAACTGGTGGCTCATGCCCTTCACCACCAGAGCCTGCGAAAAACGGCGCCGTTCGTGGAGGTGAACTGCGCCGCCATCCCTGACGAGTTGATCGAGAGCGAGCTGTTCGGCCATGTCAAGGGGGCCTTCACGGGGGCCACCGCCACCAAGGTGGGAAAGCTGGAAAAGGCCGACGGGGGAACGCTGTTTCTGGATGAGGTCGGAGATATGACCCTGAAGACCCAATCCAAGGTGCTCCGGGCGCTGGAAACCCAGCGCTTCGAACCCGTGGGTTCCCATTCGACGGTGACGGTGGATGTTCGCGTCATCGCGGCCACCAACAAGAATCTCGACCAGGAGATGCAACGGGGCAACTTTCGCGAGGACCTTTTCTACCGACTCAACGTCATCCCCTTCTACGTTCCGCCCCTGCGCGACCGCACCGAGGACATTCCGGTGCTGGCAAAATTCTTCATCGGAGACTTCTCCCGTCATTACGGGCAGCCGCCCAAGGAACTGAGCTCGGAGGCCGTGGATCTGTTGACGGCCCATTCCTGGCCCGGCAACGTTCGAGAGCTGAAGAACCTGGCCGAGCGGCTGGTAATCATGACGCCCGCACACAGGATTGAAGCTCGGCACCTGCCGGCCGGGGTGCTCAAGCCCAACGGCGCCCGGGAAGATGCGGTTGAGGCCAGGAGCTTGTCGGAGGCCCGCATGGCCTTCGATCGAGACTACATTCTCAGGAAACTGGAGGAAAACCGGGGGAACATCTCGCGCACGGCCGAAGCACTCGGCATCGAGCGCAGCCACCTTCACCGCAAGCTCAAATCCCTGAAG
>JAPVWS010000398.1 GCA_027493295.1 Candidatus Versatilivorator vitaminiformans
GGCTGGCTTGCAGTCCTGGACATCCGTAAATCCGCAGTTGATCATCGCCGGAGTCAGCCTCTCGTGCAGAAACTGACTGTCACATTCCAGAATCGTCTACACTCGTCCAGTACAGTCCATAAATATATCTATTATCATTAGTTTAACTGAGCCTTGCCATCGCTTGACCGGCTCGAAACATCTCTTGCAATCCACTGCCATCCCCCATATAATAAGGGGATGATTACTGGATCACATTCCACCCGTCAGCTACCCAGAACGAAACCCAAGGGCCGCCATCCCCAAAAGGCCCTCTCTCCTGCCTACATTCGCTCCGCTCCGCCCGGTAGACACGCCGATGGAAACGGATTGTATCTCTTCGTCCAGTCCAGCGGTACCCGCAGCTGGATTCAACGCCTCCTCATCCGTGGCCGCCGCCGTGAACTCGGACTCGGCAGCGTTGCCTTGGTTCCCTTGGCCGAGGCCAGGGAGAAGGCGCTCGCCAATCGAAGGCTCGCCCGCCAGGGTGGGGACCCGCTCGCCGAGAAGCGGCGGGCCGAGGGCATCCCCACCTTCGCTGAAGCCGCCTCGCGTGTGCTGGAACAGAAGCGGGACGGATGGCGCAACCCGAAACAGTCCCGAGAGTGGCTGTCGAGCCTGACAAGGTTTGCCTTCCCGCGCATCGGCAAGGTGCCGGTCTCGGAGGTCACCAGCGCCGATCTGCTTGAGATCCTCACGCCCCTCTGGCACCGGAAGGTAGCCACCGCCAAGCACGTGCGCCAGCGTCTGCGGGCAGTCCTGGAATGGGCCGTAGCCATGGAGTACCGCCTTGACAACCCCTGCGACCGGATCGGTCCGGTGCTGGGTCCACAAAAGGACGTGACCGAGCACATGCAGGCCGTGCCCCATCGGGAAGCGGCTGCGGTGATCCGGAAGGTGCGGGGATCGACGGCATTGCCGGCCGCCAGGTTGGCCCTTGAGTTCCTGGTGCTGACGGCGGCCAGGTGGGGAGAGGTACGCTGGGCCGAGTGGGCGGAGATTGATCGGGATGCTGGTGTATGGACCATCCCGGCAAGACGGATGAAGAGCAACCGCAAACACCGCGTGCCGCTGTGTGGGCGTGCCCTGGAGATCCTCGAAGCGGCGCAAGCACTGGAGGAGGGAGCCGGTCCGCTGGTGTTCACCCATGGAGGCGGGAAGCCAATGCATGACAGCCCGGTGCGCCGCCTGCTGCGCCAGCTTGGGATTGCGGCGGTGCCGCACGGCTTCCGCTCGACCTTCCGGGACTGGGCGGCTGAGGAGACCGATCACCCCCGGGAGGTGATTGAAGCGGCCCTGGCGCACGTGGCCCGCAACCGGGTGGAGGCAGCCTATGCCCGCTCCGACCTGTTCGAACGCCGGCGCACGTTGATGGACGACTGGGCGCGTTACCTGGCCAAGGAGATCGGTTGCCCGCACCAGGTCCAGTAAGGCGACCTTGCCCGGATCAGGCCAGGTTGAGCAGGACAACCCGGCTCCGGGTTTTCAGCATTTCGGCCTTCCCGCCAGGGATCACGGTGGTCGGAGCGACCCCAAGAGGCAGGGGAAAAGGATGAATAAAGGCCTGAATAACCTGCCCCTGCCCCGTGGCGCATCAGCGGCCAAAATTCGGGGGTCGCTCCCACCACCATCTCCCCCTCCGATGCGGCGCGCCGCCGCGCCGCGCGAGGGCGAAACGGGCGGAGCGCAGCCTCGCCTCGCCTTGTCGCATCAGACGCGGGAAATCGGTGTTGCCCCGCGTCTGATGAGGCGTTTCGGGAAACTCTCCAACCACAACGGCGAGGGCTCCGCCCTCTGAGAGAGATACGTTTTGGTTGCCAATAGTGTGCGCCCCCCGGGTGAATAACCTGGTCTCTGTAGAGTATTCACCCCTACGGCGCCACCGCCTTGACCCCCAGAAGCGGCATTGTCGCTTGTGGTCCCCAACCGGGTCGAGGCAGCCTATGCGCGCTCCGAGCTGTTCAACCGCCGGCGCACATTGATGGACGACTGGGCGCGTTACCTGGACCAAGGGACGGGGGAGGACTGGAAGCCCTGCGAGTGAAGAGGCCCGTGGATTCTACCGGAGTTGTGGAAAACCTCTGAGGCGATGGAAGCTCACCTGAGTTTTCCCCACGCCTTCTTGGACGGACACGGCCCGCCCACAGCCCGGCAGCGTTTCTTGAATCATCCATTGACATCTCTCCCTCGCCTTCCACAGAGGGGGGAAAGGGTGTGTGTGCCAGTCTCCAAGCACGGGCGAACACCCGGACCACCTCGCTCTTCGACACGCTGAAAGCCTTCGGCAAGCATGAATCTGCCGGCATGCAGACCCCATGCCCAAGACCGGGGAAACCATGATTGCTCACCTGAAGGGACGAGAAAAACTGCTGAGGCCTCTTGGTTTCACCGGCCTCCAAGCGGAGTGGATCACTCTGGTCTGCCTGCACTCCGGACTCTTCACCCGCGACCAAGCCGGTGCTTGCTTGCGATCGACCCGACGTACAGCACAGCGTTTTGTTCGAGCACTTCTCGACGCTCGCATTTCCGGCCGGCCGGTAGCCGACGCCCAAACCGTCGACGCGCGGCGAATCTACCGGATCTTCGGCAAGGCCATCTACCGCGAGCTGGGCCTTGCCAACGTCCGCCACCGCCGGGAGGCTTCCATTGAAGTCATGCGCCGGCGGCTCCTGTCGCTC
>JAPVWS010000399.1 GCA_027493295.1 Candidatus Versatilivorator vitaminiformans
GTAGAGGCCGGGCTGCAGGATTTGATCCAGCACCGAAAGCTTGGTCTCCTCCTTGGTCTTGAATGACTGCGGTTCGTCCAGCACCTCGCCGTCCCGATTGCCCAGGATGTTGGTGGAGTACCACCCGGCCAGGCCGATGAGCCGGGACTTCAGTCCGGGAGCGATGATGGTCTTCATGAGCGTCTGCCCGGTCTTGAAGTCCTTGCCGCAAACGGGAACCTTGTTCTTCCTGGCCAGCTCCAGCATGGCCGGGATGTCGGCCGACAGATTGGGAGCCCCGTTGGCATAGGGAATTCCCATCGAAAGGGCGGCGTAGGCGTAGATCATGCTGGAGGAGATCCTGGGATCGTTCTCCTCCAGTCCCTTTTCGAACCTGGCCAGACTGGAGTGGACCTCGCCGGGCTTCAGGAAGACTTCGGTGCTGCCGCACCAGATCATGACCAGGCGACTCAGGCCGTGGGACTTCCGGAACTGCTCGATGTCCTTCATGACCGCCAGGGCCAGTTGGCGCTTGTTGGCGCCTCTCTTGACGTGGCGTCCGGACAGGCGCTTGACGTACTTGCGGCTGAAGACCGCCTTCCAGGGGCGGATCTCCTCCAGGTGGGGACGCAACTCTTCCAATTGCCGAGGGTCGAGCACCCCGGAGCGAACGGCCGTCTCGTAGCAGGACTCCCCGTGAATGTCCCAGCCGCCGAAGACCAGGTCATCCAGCGAAGCCAGCGGGACGAAGTCCTTGATCAAGGGGACCCGTTTTTCGGTGCGCTTGCCCAACCGGACCGTTCCCATTTGGGTGAGGGACCCGATTGGCGGAGCTTTTTGCCTGCGAATGGCCTCGACTCCGGCAATGAAGGTGGACGCCACGGCGCCCATCCCGGGCAGAAGAATTCCCAGCTTGCCCTGGGGTGCGGCAACTTCGGTCCCTTTCTCGATCACGGCATGCTCTCCGATAGTTTAGGCCAGCCCAAGCGAACCGAAATCATGCAACGAAGTCGGCACGCATGGCAACTTGAAAATTCCGCGGGGACTATCCGGCGGCCTGGCCGTGGACAATGATACTCAGCGGTAATTGTCCACCGGACTTCTGATTCAAGGGCAACGACAGGATCCAGTGGTCTGAGTCGTACTTCTCCAGGATGGGGCGCTCTACGGAGTCGGGAGGGAATGCCAGGTTGATGACGGTGGGATGGTGGGTCCCGGAAGCCTTCTTGCTGAGTTCCACCAATTCCTCGGAACTGAGGTGCGCGTCCGGTGACCGGGTGTCCTCGCTCAAGGGAATCAGCAGAACGAAGTCCACAATGGGCGCAGCCCCCACGTGGTTCCCATCCTGGGGAATCACGCCGTAGCGCATGGTGTAGGTTCCTTTTCCGACAGGAAGGCCCCGAAAGTCGGTGCCACCCTCGGGGAACCTCATCAACCCGATCAGGACTCCCGAATGGAACCCCGGGTATACGGCTTCCGGGGAGGCGGGCTGACCCGAATCGGCGATCTCTCGGCGAACCCAGACCTCGCACCACGTGTTTCCCTGTCCATTCAGGACACGAACTCCGGCCGGATTCAGGATGGACTTGAGGGGTTCGGCCACGGCCTCGGGCGGATGCTTGACCTCCCCCAGGGAGAATTCTTCCGCCTGGGCCGTTTCCACCCCCGGGAGAATGAGCAGCAGCAGGCCGATGCTGGCGAAACGAAAGACCATGACGGCGGAAAGGGCGGTTGGCCGGAGGCTGAGCTCCGGCCATCGCATTCGGTTGGCGGACGCCTGGTTGCGGTCAGCGTTGCAGGGCGGAGTCGTAGGAGAAGTGTCCCACGAAGGCGTTGGTCTTGCCGTTGATTTTCCAGCTCACTCCCAGTCCGCGTCCTCGAAACTCGTCGTTGATGGTGTAGGCCGGCATGGCATGGGAGAGCTGGGTCAGTGGTGGGTAGTAGACGTGCTCATTGCCACAGAGGTGGTCCTTGGCTCCGATGGGCCGGGCCTTGATTCTGGCCAGATTGCCGGCCTGCAACTCGGCCGAACCGTGTGCCTTGCCTTCTCCCAGCGCCAGATGGATGGGTGCGGTTTCCACATTCACTACGTTCCGCAAGAGCTCGGGGGCCATGGTTTGAGCGAAGGCCTCCAAAGCCGCCCGTTGCCGGGGGTTGGCCCGCGCATCCACGATGAGCACTGATTTTGCGGGATAGGGGTTGCCATAGGGATCGCCCAGGGTGGCTTTGGCTTTGGTGACGCCCACCACGCCCAGACCGTCCAGCTTGACTCCCTGCCAGCTTCCCTTTCGGATCCGCCAGGCCAGAATGGCCTGGTCGCCGGTCAGACCGGACTCGGCATTGGCCACGCAGGGCCCGGTATAGACATTGGCGCTGCGGGTCTCCACATAGTCACCCGAGATCACGGCCGCCCAGCCCGGGCAGGCCAAACCCAGGATCAAGACCAAGAGGATAGTTGCTTTCATTGCTTGTCCCTCCCGTGGATGGTGCCTGACTCCCTCGTCTCCGCCATTATAGTACGCCGGCGAGATGCAACTCAACCGCACCCGTCGAGCGAAATTCGGCGGGCCCGGTGCCGCCTAGAATCCTCCTCGAAAGCAGGATCGCCCCAGCTTGCAGTTCTCAGGCTCCACCAGTTGTTCATCGGGCCCCAGGATTCTCTGGGTCAGCGCGCACCAGTAGTTGTCGTCGCCTGCCGGAGGCACGGTGGGATCGGGGACCGACTCGTAGAACAGGCTCTTCCAGCGCAGGCAGTTGCAGACTTCATGTTCGTAAACTTCAAAGCGTCCGGCCATGGCTATGCCCCTCCCATGACAGCGTTCAGTATCGCCCGTTTCACCGCCACCCGGGCCAGTTGAACCTTGTATCCGTTCCTGCTCAGAGGTGTAGCTCCGTCAACAGCGGCATTGCCTGCCTCAGCCGCCGTGCTTTCATCGATCGCCTTGCCTACCAGGCCTTCGGACGCCCCGACGGCGTTCCAGGGGATTGGGGCGACGTGACCCAGGACGATGCGGGCCTGCTCCACTTTGCCTTCGCTCAGCTTCAAGGCGACCGAGGCCGTGACCAGCGGCCAGTCCAGGGCTTCCTTTTCCCGAACCTCGTAGGTGGCGTTGAGCACCTGCCCGGCCGAGGGAACGTGGATATCTCCCAGGATCTCGCCGGGCTTCAGAACCGTCTCGCGATCCGATTCCTGCTGCGGGGTGCGGAAGAACTCGGCCGCCGGCAGCTCGCGCGAACCGTCCTTGCTGAAAATCCTCAGGGTGGCCCCCAGGGCGATCAGGGGTGGGCCCAGGCTGGAGGCGCTGACGAAGGCCGCCTCTCCCGAGTTGCCCAGGATGGCGTGGTATTGATTCTCTCCCTGCCTGACCAGGTCCTGCCCCGAGCCATCCTTGGGGAAATACCCCAGGCCGTTGCGGAAATACCAGCAGCGCGGCCGCTGGCAAAGGTCGCCGCCAATGGTGCCAAAGCTCTGGATCTGCTGGCTTCTGACACCGCCGGCTGCCTGCACCAGCGAGGGATAGTGCTTTTGGGCCGCCGGATGGTCGATCAGCTCCGACAGGGTAGCCAGGGCTCCCAGGCGCAGGCCGGAGGAGGCAATGTAGTCGATTCCCTGGAATTCCTGAATTCCTTGTATGTCCACCACTCGCTTGGGTGTGGTGCCGAAGGTCTTCATGAGACTGAGGAGGTCGGTGCCGCCGGCCAATACCTCGGCCTCTTCCCACTGGGCTCCCAGCAACTGGATGGCCTGCTCCTTGGTGGTGGGACTGGCATACTCGAAAGCCTTCATGCGTAGAGCCCTCCTTTCTCTTCCAGTGCCGCCAGGACGCGCCTGGGAATGAAGGGCGCACGCGGCACCCGTACGCCGATGGCGTTGGCCACGGCGTTGCCAATGGCCCCGACCGGTGCGATCACCGGGGGTTCCCCAAGCCCGATCACTCCGCGAGCGTCCTGCTCCGCATCTTTCCACATCTCCACGACCAGTTGACCGATATCACCCAGGCCGGCCAGCTTGTAGAACTCCATCTCACCGTTCAGGAGCGATCCGGTTCGCTCGTCCATGATGCGCTCCTCGGTCAATGCCGAAGAGATCCCCATGATCAGCGACCCGTACACCTGGCTGTCGGCCAGCTTCTCATTGACGATCAGACCGCAGTCCTGAATGGCCACGAACTTCTTCATCTTG
>JAPVWS010000004.1 GCA_027493295.1 Candidatus Versatilivorator vitaminiformans
CTCCGGGTTTTCAGCATTTCGGCCTTCCCGCCAGGGATCACGGTGGTGAGAGCGACCTCCCCGCAAGGGGGGCAAAGGGGGACAGGGGTCGGGACACCCTTTGCCCCCCTTGCGGGGAGGTCGCTCTCACCACCGTGATCCCTGGCGGGAAGGCCGAAATGCTGAAAACCCGGAGCCGGGTTGTCCTGCTCAACCTGGCCTGATCCGGTCAAGGTCGCCTTACTGGACCTGGTGCGGGCAACCGATCTCCTTGGCCAGGTAACGCGCCCAGTCGTCCATCAGATATAATTGGTTAGTTGTAACTGATTAATATCAATAGACTTAACATTGCTCACCCCTCTACAATCCCCTCATTAAATCCCTCTTACTGAACGGGATTCCACCGGACTATACAGGATGTTGGCGGACGTAACGTTCGGGACGGTCGGCCCCGACAGAATGGCAACCACTGAGCGAGTCGGCCATTCCGGTTTCCCCACAGGCGGCGGGACCTACGGTCCCTGAGACGGAAATCGGTGCAGGAGGCGTTCCGGGGTGTTCCGGCATGCCAGGGGCCTGGAAATGCCAGCCTGCCCGGCAAAGCTCGCGGATTCCGGAGGCAGGAGACCGTCGAACGCCATGGCGGCTTCGATGTCGTCATGGAGATGATCGTCCAATGGGAGCAGGAAAACCCGGCCTCCCCCGACAGATGTTGACTGGCAGCTGTCAGAAAACACTACAATGAGCTTCACAATCTTGATTCGCGCATGCGCGCAGCGATGATCGCTCCCACCTGTTCCGCCGCTTTGACGACGTGCACATCGGCAAGGTAAGCAAACCCGCCGTAGTCCGGTGCTGCCTAAGGAAACAGCCAGAATGCCGATTTACGAGAAGCCCACTAAGGAACTGATGCACGAATTTGCGACGCAAGAGCTAAAGCCTGGTCAAGTGTTCTCTCGCAAAGCAGCAATTCGCTGGTTTGCTGAACACTATCCGAAAATCAAAAGCAACACCGTCGGATTGCATGTGGACGTCATGTCGGTGAACAATATTGCCCAACGTCGGCATCACCCCAGAATAAAGCCAGGCGCTGGCTTCGATCTGTTCTTCAAGTTGAGCCCGAGTGAATTTCGCTTGTGGGATCGTGAGAACGACCCGCAACCCCGCTACAAGGCCGACCTCGACGCAGATATTGCAGAAGGCATTGCCGAAACGGACGATTTCGACGAGGAAACCACGGGGGAAGACCAGCTCGAATCGCGCAAGTTCGCGTTCGAGCGGGACCTTCAGAACTATCTCGTGCAAAATCTCGGACTTCTGGAACCCGGCCTGAGGCTCTACGAAGACGAGGACGGCGAATTCATCGGCGTCGAGTATCCCGCGGGCCAGCGCCGCATCGATATTTTAGGGGTCGGTGCCGACGGCGCCTACGTGGTGATCGAGACCAAAGTTTCCCGCGCCTACGACCGGGTAGTAGGTCAGCTTCTTCGATACATGGGTTGGGTCAAAGAGAACCTCGCCGGCGAAGCTCCGGTCAGAGGCGTCATCGTCGCCAGCGAGATTTCCAAGGACCTCATTCTGGCAACTTCGCCCGTCGAGAACATCCGGCTCGTCGAATACGAAATTTCTTTCTACCTTAAATCCGTTTCCGGGCAATGACTCGGCATGCCGGCCCAGGGTGCGGCGGCGGCATCAACTGGTTCGCCATCGCATGAACGGACGCGGGAACTGACCTTTGGAGCATCGACACTGAATCACATGGCTGCTGCGATAGCCTCCCACTTTCTCCGCCGCCTCGACCAGATGGGCTTCGGCAAGGTGGGCGTAGCGTGCTGTGGTCCGGTGCCGGCGATGTCCAAGCAGCTTGCCGACCAGTGGTAGATTCTCGCCTGCCATGACGGCCTGGCTGGCCGTCGTGTGGCGCGGTTTGTGCAAGAAACAGCCGCACTCGATGACCGCGAAATGATCGACGATTTCCGCCTCTGGGGGTCACTCAAATGCCGTCGTAGAGGTGTCCCCCTTTCTGGCGAGGGGGGGGACATCGAAGGGTGACATGATTGTGACACCCACAACGCCTTTCTCTCAGAGGGCGGAGCCCTCGCCGTTGTGGTCAGGGACTTTCCCGAAACCCCGCATCAGACACGGGACAACACGGATTTCCCGCGTCGACTGCGGGAAAGCGGATCGAGGCTGCGCCTCGCGTGTCCCCCCCTCGCCCGGCGTAACGGCGCGCCGTACGGGAGGGATGCTGGTGGTGAGAGCGACCCCCACCCTTTGGCCGCTGGTGCGGCACGGGGGAGGGCAAAGGTGGACAGGAGTCGGGACACCCTTTGCCCCCCCACGGGGAGGTCGCTCTCACCACAGTGATCCCTGGCGGGAAGGCGTCAGGCGGTTAACAATCCGGGGCCGTCGCATCGACCACAGACGGAGAAACTACCCACGAGACACGCGAGCTGGCCCGCGTCGTCACCTCCGCCATGATCGCCGAGCTCGACAGGCTCATGCCTCGGCGGCAACCGGCCGCTCCGCCCGCAGCTGCGCCGCGATCGGCACCTCCACCGTTGACCGGCTGCGCGCCCTCGCCGACCACGGTTTGCATTATTCCGCGCCGGCGCTCGAAGGCTTCACCGAAAGCGTGCCGGGTTTAGGTACTATAGCTACCAGCTGACCAAGAAATTCCCTTGCATCCAGACTGGCATGTCACTGCAAAAAGCCCGCATGTCGGCCCTACAATAAGGACCGTGAGTGCATTACAGATTTGAGACCGGCGCGTCCCACGAACCCACGACCATTGATTGGAGATCAAAATGGCGGCATCAACCACATTTCATTCGCCGACATCGAGCGACTACGAAATCCTCCAAAAGTTTCAGAATTTAGCCAACGAGCTCGCGCAGGATTCGGCGCAATGCCGCGTCGACCTGATCATTATGGAGGGCTACACAAGGAATCCCGAAGGGTCCACCTTGTCCGCACTGCTCGAACTACCTTTCGTCAAGCTAGCAAAGGAGAATCCAGGCGCAACATGGCCCAGCGCCTGGATTCACTATGTCCACTTACTCCTGCATGTTCGGATCGACCGAGAGCAAAAAGGTGGCTACGATATGATTCAGGTGAGCTACGGCGAGGATCCTGCCGATCCCGCCGATGTCCGCCGAGCACTCGCCGCCGTCCAGTGCCAGTTCATTCCCATGAACCGAACCGAAGCGATGGACCGCGCGCTCGGCCCGGAACTCGCAGAATTCTATCGATTACGCGAAGCAGGTTTGTCCCGCCTCGAAGCGCTCACGCAGAGGCTTGTGGAGGAGACGCATGACTACCGATTGCGGCTTGACGCCGAAATAGCGGAACAGAAACAGGCGCTCAGCGCCTCCTTTGATAAGAGAACTCAAGAGCTGGAAGCGAAAACCGAGGAACGCGCGACTGAATTGGACGCCCGTGAAGTCGACCTGCAACGGCAACGTCAGGAACTGGATGACCGCAGCGCCCGACACGCGCGGAGGGAGCAAAGTAGAGCTCTACAGAAAAAGATCTCAGACCGCACTCAGAAGTTCACATTGACACGTGAGACCCGACGAAAGCGCCTGCCGGTGCATTGCATATTTGGTGCGCTCCTTCTGGTCTCTGGCGGACTGGTTACCTGGACGATGTTCTCTCCGGCTACGGCAACGTCCGGTATTGCGTCGTGGTTCGAACTCGTACGCTTACCGATAGGTGCGCTTGGGTTTGCCCTCACTTCTATCTTCTATATTCGATGGAATGACCAGTGGTTTCGTCAACATGCTAATCAGGAGTTTAAGCTTCAACAACTGGCGCTGGATGTCGACCGAGCCGGTTACGCCACGGAGATGCTGTTGGAATGGCAGGAGAACAAGAGCGTCGAAATGCCAGGAGTGCTGGTGGATCGCCTAACGACCGGGCTATTCACCGATCAGACAACGACAGCACGCGCGCGACACCCAACCGAAGATATTGCAGGTGCGTTGCTGAAGGCATCATCGGGTGTGCGCCTTGACCTGCCTGGTATTGGTGAAGTAAGTCTCACGGGACGACAGATTCGTGGGTTAGATCGAAAACTGGCGAAAGAAAAGCATGAGTAGACGTCGGCAAACGATGCCTGGGCAACCGGATCAACATCGAGCGATGACGGACGCATCCGTCCGCATGAACTGATGCGGATCTCATACTCCAACGGCCACGGGTCATGTCGTCAGAAAGCTAACGGCACTCGACCAGGCCGATCTTCAGCCTCCAACCGCCGCATGTTACCGGGCATGCAATTTTGATGCCCAAAGCCCTGACTATTTCGATGCCTATTGACGGCCGCGAAATGATCGACGATTTCCGCCTCTGTGGGGCAAGGCGGTGGAGTCGGACCAACGCGCCACCCAAAAAGCCCCGGTGGCGCACATAGGTGGCGCGTGACTTCAACAACCGCAACGCTTTTCTCTCAGAGGCCCGAGTCCTCGCCGTTGTGGTTAAAGGCTCTCCGCGATCGCCCAATCGGATGCGGGATAAGACGGATTTCCCGTCCCTAATGTGACAAGGCGAAGCGAGGCTGCGCCTCGCGTGTCCCCCTCCAGCGCGCCGTGCCGGCGTGGCGCAAGGGAGGTGTGCTGGTGGAGGGAGCGACCCTTTTTTGTTACTGGTGCATCACCGGCGAGGGTTAAGCTGCGCGTACAGTGGCGCGCGGTTAAGCCTTCCCTCGGCAGGGTCACTCCCTCCACAGTGATCCCTTCGGACTTTATCGGTAAGTGATGTAAATCATTTTATATACGGGACTTATGGATTTTTAGACAGTGTCCTGCCCCCCATTATGCCCCTCGTAAAAAAACCGATTTCTCTGGCTCTTCGTGGCCCTGTCGGGACGGTTGGCCCCAACCGAATGGCGACCACGGATCGAGCCGGCCATTCCGGATTCCCCACAGTCGGCGGGACCTGCGGTCCCTGAGAGGGGAAATCGGTGCAGGAGGCGTTCCGGGGTACTCTGGCATGCCGGAGGCCTGGAAACGGCAGCCTACCCGGCAAAGCTCGCGGATACGGGGGGAAGGACACGGTCGAACACAACGGCGTCCTCGATGCGGTCGCGGGTATGGTCGGCCAGGCGGAGGCGGAAATGGCGGCCTTGTCCGGGGCAGGAATGATCGGCGATTTCCGCCTCCGGGGGTCAAGGCGGTGTAGACACACCAACGCGCCACCGAAAAAACCCCGGTGGCGCGTCCAGGTGGCGCGTGACTTCGACAACCACAACGCCTTTCTCTCAGAGGGCGAAGCCCTCGCCGTTGTGGTCGAA
>JAPVWS010000040.1 GCA_027493295.1 Candidatus Versatilivorator vitaminiformans
CTCCCCATCCCCTCCACAACTCCCCCGCCCCGCAGGAAATAGGGCGAACTGTCCTGCCCGACTCCCAGGACCTGCCGGCTGGACCGGCCGGTGCGTTGATCCAGCAGGGTGAGGTGGACCGTCTTGAAGGCCCGCGAGGCCCCAAAGGTGATGGCTTCGGCCCCGGCGGGCACCCTTCCCGAAAGCCTGGCCGTCAGTCCCAGTAGAGTGGGGAGCTCGTTCTCGAGAGCCAGCTCGGTTCCCTGCTCGGGAAAGCTGACCTCGGGCCTTTGCTTGACACCGTCGAAACGAAGCCTGACCCGGCGCAGCACCGTCTGCCGGGCATTCTCCACGGCCTCGGCCAGCTCGTCGGGATTCATGGCCTGCAACTCGGCCACCACCTCCGCCGAATCCGTGGTTGGAGAGACCCCCAGGGCCAGGGCATCCACATCCACCCGCAGGTCGATCCGGTAGGCCCCTTCCCGCTGAATCAGGAGGGTGGCCTCGGTGAAGGCGAAGTCGTGCGCCGGGACCGGGACGGCACCGAGAAGGATCAGAGCCGGCAGGGCAACGATTGTCTTAGTGAGGAAGCTCCTCGACGAAGGGCATCCACGAAGAGACAAAAAGAGATTTCCGCGAAGGGGCACGCAGGACCACGAAAAAAAACTAAGAAGGATTAAATCGGAAATTCTTGCCAAGGGCGGGCATCCCTAAAACGACCCCGCAAGGTAAACGTCTCCCGTGAGTCGGGGAGCCCCCCCGGCAGGCTCCATGCTAACGGCGATCTCCACGGGCGGAGCCGTCCCGTCAAGGTCGACTACCTCCAGATAGCCCTGTCCGGCGGGATTGACTCGAAAGGTCCCCGCACCCACCGGTTTGTCGGAGATCAGCCAGAGTTGGTAGGTCTTTTCCCGGGAGAGTTGCGGGAGCCTGGAGGTGTAAAGGCGCGCCTTGCGTTCCTGGCCGCTCCAGAACACCGCTCCCCTGGCCTCGGGACTCTTGGGGGTCCCCAACAGGAGCAGGGCCCGGACGCCGGGATCGTTCGGAAACAGCGGAGCACCGCTCTCGCGGTCCAGTTTGGCCTGAAGCTCGCGAACCTGACCGGCCAACTCGACCATGCCGGCCTGATGGACGGCAACTTCCCGGTCGAGGCGGCGCAGATTTTCCATGGAGAACGCCAGCGCCAGACCTGCCACGGCGGCGCAGATCCAGGGAAGCCAGTTCCGGACGCCGAAGGCCTCCCGCGATGTGGGGAGCGTGCGAACGCGGTCACCGGCTGCTTCGGGCCTCACCTTCCTGGCGGCCTCCAGCACCCGCTCCTTCAGTCCGGGCGAGAGGGACAAGTCGGGGGGAAGCCGGAACGAGGGGGAAACCGGACGACCGGACTCCGGAACCGCCGATTCGCCAATGGAGCCGGCGGCCCGACCAGCCTTGGGCCCGCGCACCCCCTTGGAGTCGAGAGTTGACACTGCGTCGCTCCCGCCAGCCATGACGGTAGGTCCGCGGCCAGTGCCCTCTCCTCCTGCTGCAGCCATGGCTATTCTCACCGCACCCCGGGGATTCCCGGTTTCAGGCGGCCGGGTTCGACACCCGGCGTTGCGCCGGGGGGCCCGAGGTCACGAAACAGCCCGCTTCTTCAGTCGCTCCGTGATGTGATCCACCACAACTTTACCATGAAATCGACCGTTCTCGATAAAGACCTCGTTGGTGAACATCCCCGCGACCACTACACCTGCCAGGTAGACTCCGGCAACATTGCTCTCGTAGCTTTCCTTGTCGATCAGGGGCCGCTGATCTTCCGGGTCCAGGCGAACCCCGATGGTATGGAAGAATTCCAGGTCGGGCCGATAACCGGTCATGGCGAACACGAAGTCGTTTTCCAGGGCGACTTTCTCCCCCGAGCGGTGCCGCAAGACCAGGGTCCGCTGAGTGATCTCCACCACGGTAGTGTCGAACCGGGCCTGGATCTCCCCGGCCTTGATGCGGTTTTCGATATCGGGCTTGATCCAGTACTTGATGCTCGAGCTCAGTCGGCTCCCCCGGTGGATGAGCGTGACCCGGGCCCCTGCACGGTAGAGATCCAGGGCGGCCACGGCGGCCGAGTTCTTCCCCCCGATCACCGCCACGTCCATGCCGTAGTAGGGGTGGGCTTCCCTGTAGTAGTGGGTTACCTTGGGCAGGTCTTCTCCGGGGACGTTCAGAAAGTTGGGGATGTCGTAGTACCCGGTGGCCAGGACGATCTTGCGGGCCCGGTAATGGCGGCCCTGCCGATCCCGAGTTTCCGTCTTGATCTGAAAATTGCCGTCACGGCCTTCCACGCTCAAAACGGTTTCGTAGAGATGCAGCTTCAGCCGATAGGTATCGGCAACCCGCCGATAGTACTTCAAGGCCTCCAGTCGAGTCGGCTTCTGGTAGGGAGTCACAAATGGCATGCCGCCGATTTCCAGCAGTTCCGGAGTGGTGAAAAAGGTCATCTGGAGCGGGAAATTCTTGATCGAATTGACAATGCACCCCTTCTCGATCACCAGGTAATCCAGTCCCCGCGTTTCCGCCTCGATGGCGCAGGCCAACCCCGTAGGCCCCGCGCCGATGATGATGATGTCGTGCATTGGCGAGAGTTTGGGAATCATTAGCTTGCAGCCGGCCTTGACAGGCCGGGGTCCGGCGGACGGACCGGCGGAGTGAAACCGGGACGGAATCGATGCCCCCGGGGCGCTTAACTGCCTTCGCCCACCGGGGTTTCCCGGCCGGTTTGGGCTGAACTCCGCAGGGCCTCGATCACCGCCATGTTACCCAGCGCATCCTCGAAGGGCAAGGACAAGGGGCGGCCCTCCAAGACGGAGCGGCTGAAGTGGTCGACCTGCAGTCGATACATGTTGCCACCGTTTCGAATAGGCAGGTCACGGGACTCTCCTTCCACTTCCAACCGCAGGACGCTGCGGGTGGGGTCGGGCTTGAATGGCGACGGAACCAGCAGGCGTCCCCGGGAGCCGACGATCTCCAGTTGAAAGTCGGGGGCGGTGCGGAAGCTGCCGCTGAACATTCCCAGGCACCCGCCCGGAAAGACCAGCATCGCGCCGAATGTCAGATCCACGCCGCTCTCCGGGACACCCTGGCTCCGTCCCAGGACCGTCTGGGGTTCTTCGTCCGTCAGGTAGCGCATCGCATGGATGCAGTAGCAGCCCACGTCCATCAGGGCTCCTCCGCCGGGGCTCGGCTTGAGGCGGACGTTGGGCCGGGAGAAGTCAAGGGGAAATCCCAGGGAGGAGCGAATCAGGCGGAGCTCGCCCACACTGCCCTGGCTGACAAGTTCCTTGACCCTGGCGGTCTGAGGATGAAAGCGATAGGCAAAGGCTTCCATCAACGAGTTGCCGCACTGCCTGGAAACGGCAATCATCCTCCGGCACTCGGCCATGTCCTCGGCCAGAGGCTTCTCGCAGAGAACGTGCTTTCCCGCCTCCAGGGCGCGGACGGTCCAATCGCAGTGAAGCCAGTTGGGCAGGGGGTTGTAGACCACCTCGACCGCTGGATCTTCCAGAATGGCTTCATAGCACCCGTAGCTCCTGGAAAAGCCGTGCCGCCGGGCGAATCCATCGGCCTTGTGCCGAGTTCGACTGGCGATGGCATAGGGGACGGCCCAGTCGGACTCTCTGATAGCGGGTGCCACCACCTCGGAAATCTGTCCCACTCCCAGGACGGCCCAGTTTAGAGATCGCTTTGGCATGGGTTAAAGGGAATGATGAATGATGAATGAAATGTTATTTGAGCTTCTTGCAAAACTCGCAGCGGGGCAGGTCATCTTGCCGGCAAACCTGAGGTTCTGCCATTTTCAATATCGAGTGCGACCTGGTGAAAAATGCTGTCTAACCACAAAAAGCACAAAAGTCACAAATTATGTTTTTGTGCCCTTTGTGGCCACTACCAGGAAAACGTCCCGCTGCCGAATTTTGCAAAGGGCTTGTTTGGTTGATGGGTTAAGCATGGGGAAAAGGGTTATTTGCGAAGGAAAACGAAGGGCCACCGCGGGGCTGCAAAAGCATTTGGCCGCTGCTTGTTGTTGAAGCAGGTCTGTCCGTGCCTTGGTTTATTCGTGTTGATTCGTGTCCATTGGTGGTTCGCCTTCATGAACAGGCGCCGCTTTTCCCCTCGAACGATCCACTCAGCGGGACGGTGCTCCACTCTTCACTCTCCACTCTTCCCTCTTTTCATTCATCATTCTAATCGCGACGCTGCGGGCGTGGGCATCGAGCTTCTCGGCGAGGGCGAATCGCTCGATGGACCGATGATGCTTGCGTAGAGCCGCGCGAGTGTACCTGACCAGGTTGGTCCGCTTCACGAAATCGTAGACTCCCAGGGGCGAGGCGAAACGGGCGCTGCCGCCGGTCGGCAGAACATGGTTGGGGCCCGCAAAGTAGTCGCCCACCGCTTCGCAGGAATCGGAACCGAAAAAAATGGCCCCGCAGGCCTCCACCTGCCGACCCAGTGACTCGGCATCCCGGGTCAACAACTCCAGGTGCTCGGGCGCGATGCGGTTGACGATCCCGACTGCCTCACCGGGTTCACTCACGACCAGAACGGCTCCATAGTTTTCCAGCGCCGTTCGTATGGTCGCCTGCCGGCTCAACTCCAAAATCTGACGGTCGAGGCTGGCCCGGATGGCTTCGGCCTGGACCCTGGAAAATACGATGGCCAGCGCCACCGCCGCCTCGTCGTGCTCGGCCTGGGCCATCAAATCGGCGGCGATAAAATCCGGATGAGCCGAATCGTCGGCAACCACCACGACTTCGGAAGGGCCGGCAATCTTGTCGATATCCACCTGCCCGAAGACTTGCCTTTTGGCCTCCGACACATAGGCGTTGCCGGGACCCACGATCTTGTCGACACTGGGGACGGTTTCGGTCCCGTAGGCCAGGGCGGCGATCGCCTGGGCTCCCCCGACCCCGTAGACCTCCTCCAGTCCCAGTTCGGTCAGAGCCGCCGCCACCACAGGGTTGGCCTGAAAGCGGGCATAGGGAGTGGTCACCGCAATCCGGCCCACTCCCGCGATCTGCGCGGGTACAGCGTTCATGAGCAGGCTGGACGGATAGGCCGCGGACCCCCCCGGCACATAGAGACCCACGCTCGACAGGGGCATGATTCGCTGCCCCAGCCTGACCCCATCCGAGGCTTCAAACTCCCAGGACTCCTGGCGCTGCCGGCGGTGAAAGCCGGCAATATTCTCGCGAGCCTGGCGGAGGACCTCCCGCAGCTCGGGATCCACCCGGCCGGCCAGGGAGCGAATTTCCTCGGGGTCGATCTTCAGGGAGCCGGGTTCGACTCCATCCAGACGCAGGGTCCACTCCCTCAGGGCGGCATCTCCCTTTTCCCGCACCGAAGCCAGGATGGCGGCAACGCCCGCCTGCAGCTCCCCGTCGGCCTGCCCTCCCCGAGAGCCAACCTTGTCCAGGTACGCGCCGGCCTCGACGCCGGGCCACGGGTAAATCGGAATCATCGGTTCAAACTGTCCGCCAGCCGTTGGATGAGACGGCTCACCGCCTGGCGTTTCACCTGGTAGCTGGCCCGGTTGACGATCAGCCGGGCCGAGACCTCGCAGATCGGCTCGATGACTTGCAGCCCGTTGTCGGCCAGGGTGCGCCCGGTGGCAACCAGGTCGACGATCCGTTCCGAGAGTCCCAGCCTGGGAGCCAGCTCAACGCTGCCGGAGAGGTAGATGATCTCCACCGGGACGCCCTGCCGGGTAAAGTGATCGGTAGTGATCCGGGGGTACTTGGTGGCGATGCGAACGGCAGACAACTCGCGGTAGTTCTTGCGCGCGGTGGTCCTGGGACCCGCGACCGCCATGATGCATCGACCGATCCCCAGATCCAGCGGTTGATGCACGTCGGATTCCGATTCCAGCAACACGTCCCATCCGGCAATACCCAGGTCGGCGACGCCATACTCCACGTATGTCGGTACATCCACCGGTTTGAGCATGAAGAACTGGAAGCACCCGCTCCTGTCCCGAAAGATGAGTTTTCTGGAACCCGCCTCGGACGTGTCCAGCTCCACACCCGCCCGACCCAGCAATTCCAGGGTCGCGTCCTGAAGCCTGCCCTTGGAAAGGGCCACTGAGAGGATCTCCTCGGATTTCACCGGTTTGCTCATCGCAGTTTCAGCGGCAGGGCCATCAGCCGTTCCAGGAAGAAGGTAAACCCGACCGAAGGGAGATCGCAGCCGAAGTTTTTCAACAGGTTGTCGTAGCGGCCGCCGCTGCCCACCTCGAACCCCAACCCGGGCACATAGATCTTGAAGATGATGCCGGTGTAGTAGTCCAGCCCCCTGACTTCGCTCAGATCGATGGTCACGTGTTGGGCGAGCTTGCGGCGCTGCAACTCCGCGTAGAGCCCCGCCAGATTGTCCAGGGCCGACAGGGATTTCTCATTGGACACCAGCCGGCGGGCGGCGTCGATGGTTTCGCCGTTGCCGGTCAGGTGAAGCAGCGCGTGCAACACCTCGCGGCGCCGGGGGGAGAGCTGCAGGCGTTCCATCTCGGCCTGCAGGCCCACCGGATCTTTCCGGTCGATGAGCTTCCTGATTCTGGAGAGGTCCTGAGCCGAGAGGCCGAATCTTTCAACCAGGCCCGCGAAGAAGCCCATCTCGCCCAGGTTGAACTGAAAGCGGTCGATGCCCACTCGCTGCAGGGCTTCCATGGCGACCTGGATGACCTCGGCGTCGCAGGCGACCCTCTCACCGCCGATGTTCTCGATTCCAAGCTGGAAGGATTCGCGCTGCCTCCCGCCCCTGGGGGCTTCGTAGCGCAGCACATCGCCGCAATAGCAGAGCCTCAAGGGCTTGGGCCGATCCTGCAGGCGGGTGGCCACGGTCTTGGCCACCAGGGAGGTGAATTCCGGGCGTAGCGCCAGCAGATTCCCCTCCCGGTCGACGAAGCGATAGAGCGTCTCTTCCAACTCCGCCCCCATGCCCTTGGAGAAGACATCGTAGTAGTCGAAGATCGGAGGGATGATCTCCTCGTACTTCCAACGGCTGAAGATGGAGAAGACGAGCCTCTCCACCCGCCGGCGGCGTTTCACCGCCGGTCCGAAAAGCACCTGAGTGCCCAACGGAACTTGAGTCAAGGTCTTCATCGCATTGGTTGCCGCAGACCGATGCAGGCTTGGCGCCCACCCTCAGTTCTGGCGGATGCTCCTTCCCCGGTTGTCGATCTTCAGCTCGAGCGGCCGGCAGGCCACGCCGTTTCGATTGAAGATGGACCGGACCTGCTTGAACACATCCGCGCCGTCCCCTTGAATGAAAGCCGCCACGCTGGGCCCCGCTCCGCTCAGGCTGAGCCCCAGCAGGCCGGGGATCTCTCCCCCCTTGAGCGCCAGGACCTCCTGCAGTCCCGGAATCAGAGGCGCCCGGTAGGGCTGATGCACCTTGTCGCGGAGCGACTCCCGCAGGAACCGAAATTGCCCGGCCATCAAGGCCGCTACCGTAAGAGAGCTGCGCTGCAGGTTGAATACTACGTCATTCATCTTGAGCTGGCCTGGTACGACAGCCCTGGCCTCGCTGGTAGGCAACTGGATGTCGGGCACCACCAGCAGGACCTTCAGCGAGTCGGCGACTCGGGTACGAAAAAACGACACCCTCCCCCCTTCGTCGACGCAGCTGACGGTGAAGCCCCCGAAACGGGCCGCCGTCAGGTTGTCGGGATGGGACTCGAACTCCAGGGCGTAGCCAAAGAACTTCTCCTGAGACAGCTCCTTCCCCACCAGAGCCTCGTAGGTTCCCAGGGCCGCTACAATGGCCGCCGCGCTGCTGCCCAGCCCGCGGGCCAGAGGTATCTGGTTCTGCACCTCCAGCCTGAGCGCAGGCTGGGGCCGCCCTTCCCCCTGAAACACCCGAGCGATCACCTTCCACATCAGGTTCTCGCGGACGCTGAGCAATTCCCTGGCCCCTTCTCCCTCCATGTGGATTTCCGGAGAACCGCTACTGGACTCCTGCACCTGAACCTTGAGGTAGAGACCCAAGGCCAGCCCCAGAGCGTCGTACCCGGCCCCCAGATTGGTGGAACTTGCCGGAACCTGAATGGAGTAGGCAGCGCCCATGGGAAATGGTCCTGGTTCGAAAAACCCCTGCTTCAGACAGTGGACAGTGGAGAGTGATGAATGATGAATGGGGAATGATGAATAAAAGGTTGTTTGGTCGATGGGTTAGGCACGGGGAAGAGAGTCATCCACGAAGGAAAACGAAGGGCCACCGACCGACTGCAAAAGCGTTTGGCTGCCGCTTTTTGTTGAAGTAGGTTTTCCCTTGCCTTGGCTTCTTCGTGTTGATTCGTGGCTATTCCTGGTTCGCCTTCATGAACAATCGGCTTCTTCCCCTCGAACGATCCACCCAGCAGGGCAGGACTCCACTGACCACTAATCACCATCAACTCTTCACTATCCACTGTCCTCCACTCTCCAGTCTCGGTTCACCATTCATCATTCATCATTCGTCTCAGCACGACCTCCCGCATTCCCTGCAAGGGGGCTTCGCGTCCGGTCCAAAGAAAGCACTGCCTGGCGGCCTGTCCGACGAACATCTCCAGGCCGCTCACCACCCGGGCGCGTTTTCGGGCCTCCCGAAGGAGCCGGGTCTCCAGGGGATTGTAGACCATATCGAACACCGTACCGTAGTTCAGTTCATCTCCGGCAACCGGACTCTCATGGATGGCGGGCGACATGCCCACCGGGGTGGCGTTGATCAGAAGATCGCCGCTGTAACGGCCGGAACGGTCCAGGGAATCCGCCTCGAACCCGAAGTCCCCGGCCAGAGCCTCGGCCTTGGACCGATTCCGGGCCAGTACGGTGACGCGCCACCGGGCGTCCCTCAATACGGCGGCGGCGGAGCGGGCAGCTCCGCCGGCTCCCAGCAGCACGGCCCGGCCAGGCGGGCCATCCAGGCAATCGCGCAAGGCATGGCGTACGCCGTCCAGGTCGGTATTGTATGCCCACAGGCCGTCTTCACGCCGGACCAGGGTGTTGGCGGCCCCGCATGCCACCACGCTCGGATGCCGCTCGTCCACGTACCGCAACACCGGGACCTTGTGCGGAAGGGTGACGCTGAGTCCGCCGAAGCGTCGCAGATAGGGCGCGAACGCCTCCAGCCTTGGCGTGGGCAGGGGCAGGTAACGGCAATTCAGCCCGAGCTGCCGGAAGGCGTGGTTGTGCACCTGCGGAGACAGGGAGTGACCGATGGGATGGCCGATCACCCCATAAAAAAGAGTGCCGGAATCGATCGAATTCAAGCGGTAGACGCATTTCAGGTCCCGGGAGGTGAATTGCCCGGGGGCCGTCTCCTGGCCCGCGCGTGTGGTTGCGTAGGTGAGCATGGCTCCCCGGCTGGGAGCCACCAGGCGGGAGTAGGCTCCCAATTCCCCCATGGCCACTGCAATGATGGGGAGGCACTGGCGCTCTCCCTGCGAGACCAGTTCCAGCAGACGAAAATTGTCGGCGAAGTCGGCCGCAAGGGTGGCGATTTTCACCACGTCGGCATTGACCGCCAGAATCCGGCGGAAAATGGACTGGAGATCCGAGGGAGTGTCCCGGAAGTTGTGGTAGGATCCGATCAAACTCCAGGACCCGTCCCTGATCTTTTTCAATCGAGCCGGACCCACTGCCTCCAGCGTTTCCACCTCGATATCCAGAAAGGAAAATCCGGCTCCCCTGATCCTTTCCAGCATCTCCAGTTGTTCGACCGCCCCTCCTTCGAACCGTCCTCCAAACGGTTTTCTGCGGAGCGTTCCAATGACCGGCACACCCGCCAGGGCCACCCAGCGCCGCATCCGTTCCGGCGTCAGTTGAGAAGCGTCCAGGAAGTCGAGTCGAAATTCCAGCAGGTCCGAGTCCTGGCGACTCCCCAAAACGGCCGTTTCGAAGTCGCCCGGGGCGCACTCCCGGATGACGGTGCATATTTTTCCGTTGGGAGATGGGGACATGGAGGGTGGCGAGGGGCCGGCAGCGCTTGTCGGGAGTGAATGGGCAGCGGCGTTCAGGTTGCTCAAGTACGGGAACGGCAGTTGACTCTCGAGTTTAGCATAAGCCTTTTCCCTTCGCCAGGTTGACCGCTTTCACTCTTCCCGAAAGACCGTGGCGGTGAACCTCTCGACAGCGGCTCCGTTCTTCCAGGCCTGCAGGGACAGGCCCGCCTTCAGGCAGGTCTGTTCCAGAAACTGCTCAGAGGTCCAACCGTGCTCCACCGCGACCTTCGGCAGCAGCAGACCTCGGCGCGCCTCCTGGCTGACCAGCAGGCCGTGGGTTCCTACCAGGATGTCGGAAGCGCCGCCGACCCTGTCCAGCCCGGAGAGTACCGAGAGCTCGATTTGAATTTCGGGCAGGTCTTTCAGGTGCAATGGCCTAAACCGGTGGTCCTCGACCGCCGCAGACACGGCGCACTCCGGCACGGCCCGATAAAGGGGCGTCAAGGGCCAAGCGTAGCCCACGCACCCGCGCAAACGCCTCCTGAGGTAGAGCGTGACAAAAGCGCCCCGTTTCTGGAGAAGTTCCCGAGCGGACGGAGGATCGGGAACGGACCGCACCCCCGACCGCAGGTAGGCTTCGATCGTCGAGCGGGCGGCCTTGAGGAGATAGTCCCGCGCGGAATTATTGAGTGGGTACATCGCTCCGGCGTTTTTTCAGGAGTACGGGCTTTTCACCGCGGCTCGCCTGGCCGCGGATGCCGACCGCCTTCCAGAATTTTCTGAAATAGTCGACGGCCGAGGCCAGGGCGAAGATGACCGTCAGCCAAAGCGCGATCAGGCTGAGCGGTTTCAACCAGAAGACAAGATTGCTCAGAATGATCAGGGTGACGGCCAGCACCTGCGAGACCATCTTGAGTTTCCCCAGCTCCGAGGCATCGATAGTGAGTCCCTGCCTGGCCGCGATGCTGCGAAGACCCGTGATGGCCAACTCGCGCCCCACGATGATCACCACCATCCAGGCGGGCGCCCAACCCAGCTCAACCAGCGAGATGAAGGCAGCCGAAATCAGTAATTTGTCCGCAATCGGATCCAGGAGCATGCCGAGCGTGGTCACCTGCCGGCGCCGTCGGGCCAGGTAGCCGTCGAAGTAGTCGGTGATGGAGGCGCCGAGA
>JAPVWS010000400.1 GCA_027493295.1 Candidatus Versatilivorator vitaminiformans
GGTGCTCACCTTCGCCGATATCGTGATCGCGCTGGCGGACGGCAAGCTCTGGCTGACCATTCTGCTCATCGCCCTGGCCTCGCTGATCCTGGGCATGGGAGTGCCCGTCACCGCCGCCTACCTGATCACCGCCGTGGTGGCCGTGCCTCCCCTGACCGAACTGGGCGTCAGGCCGATCGCGGCCCACATGATCGTCTACTGGCTGTCGCAGGATTCCAACATCACCCCGCCGGTATGCATTGCGGCCTTCACCGGAGCCGCCATCGCCAAGGCCAACATGTGGAAGACCGCCTTTTCGGCCTTCAAGTTCGCCAAGTTTCTCTACCTGGCGCCGTTTCTGTTCGGCTACGTTCCCGCCTTCTCCCTGGAGGGAAGCACCTACGACATCGCGGCCGCCTTCCTGCTGATCGCCATCGGAACCTGGGGATATGCTCGTTTGCTGAGCGCCATCAGGCTTGAGGGATTCAAGTTTCGGTCGGTGGGTGGGTGATTGGTGGGGCCAGAATCACGAAATGGTGATTGTCAGCCCACAACGTCAAGGCTACCGCCAGTTTCAAAGCAGCCTGCCGGTTGCGGAGGGGGGGCACTTGGTCGGGCTGGGCCCTGCAGGCGATCTTATTCGGGAGCCTTTTCCTGACGCTTGATGGTCAGGGGAGTGGACTGGCCTGACTGCTTCCAGTGGCCCACGATCTCGGACCCGTCCGGGCTGAGGGTTCCCTTGAAGGATGCGCGCGGTCTGTCGAACCTGAGCCGAACGGAGTTGTCCTTGAACCGAATCCTGGAAAGCCTCAGCCCCATCGCCCCTTGATCCAGGCTATCGAGAGTCCCGGTGAAGCCTCCTTCCTGGTCCTGGTCGATCCTGAAGAGCAGCCGCAAACTGATCTGCGCGATCTCCAGGCGGCCGAACCAGATCCCGGCCAGGCCCTCGCCCGGCACCCCTTGGATGGGTGGCGGAGGCGGCTTCTGGGCCGCGACCTGCGCTGGGTCGACGTCACCGGTTCGTTCGAGCTTGAAGGGAAGGCGGGCGGCCCCCTGGCTGAAGGTGCCATACAGTTGCCGGCCGTCTTTGGAGAGCTTTCCGTTGAATTGAGGGGCCCCTGGCACACCCTCCATTGAGAACGACGCCCGGCCCCCTCTCACATTCACGTTCGAGAGAAGGAACTCCGACAGCCCTTGCACTGGAATGCTGATCTTGCCGGCCCAGACTCCCGCCGGAGTCGGGGCAAGATCGACGATAATTCCCAGGGCTTGACCGGGCGTCTCGATCGCCCCCTCCCAACGGCCCTGTCCCGGGGGTGTCGATTGCTGGGAATGAAGGGATCCGTCCAGAGCGAAGAGCAGAAGGCAGACAAAAAGTACCAGCGGCTTTGCAGCAGAGTTCATGGATGACGTTCCTCGTCCTCAGCTCCAGACGGCGATGACCACCGCCTGCCCAATCAGGGAAACCCCGTTGTAGCCTAGGTTGAGCCAGAAGAGTCCCGCCTTGCGGCCCTCGTAGGCCCAGGACTGATAGGAGACCGGCAGAACGAACGCGATGAGGGCCATCAGCGCCAGGTGGACGCCCACCATGGCGTTGCCGGCGCTGCCTGCCATCGAGGAGACGCTCTCGGATCCACCCATCTGCGCGAAGAGCTGCGCAAGGATGAAGGCCGTGACCAGCGCCAGAACGAAGCTGGCTCCGTGGGTCTTCAGGGGATTGAAGTTCTTTCGGATCTCTTCTTCGGTGGTCTCCATGAGTGCCAGCCACCGCTTGCTGAACAGCGGGCCGTACCAAAGGAAGCCGACAATCATGGGAACGATTGCGGCCACCAGCACCGCCAGTAAATTGACATCATGCATGATCCTGTCCTCCTTGAGTCGTGGGATATGGGCAAGAATTACAAGGGCAGTATAGTTGATGGGGCAAGGGCCAGGAAGCGGCTACCCCGGCAGCGTGAACCAGCGCGAAACCGGCTTCATTCCAAAGTTGGCTGCTGCTACACTACCGGGCAACCAACCGTCCCCGAGTTGACACACCATGAAACGACACCTGAAAACCCTTCTTCCCTTGTGCTTGCTGTGGCTGCCGGCTTGCAACATCACGGTCACCGACGGCACTTCGCCAACCGAGCCAGCCGATCGGGGGCCGCGCACCCAGCCGGGCACCACCATGGAGATCTATGCGCCCGAGCAGCACGACCTCTATGACGGGCGCTTCATCATCTCGGGAGCTCGCATCTACCAGGTGGGCACGCTGAACGACGAGAGCCCCTGGGACCACATGGGCAATGACGGATCGAATCTGCGGCCGGTCGAGGGTACGGCCGAGCTCGATGTCGACGAGATCAACAATACGGGAACGTTCCGCGCCGAGCTCGAGCTTCCCGAGGGCAGCTACGTGATCGAACTCGAAGAGTTCAAAGAATTCTCTCCCTGCCAGGACGGCGGCATCGCGGCCTGGCTTTTCGAGCACGGCGATTCCGGCTGCGGGGATGCCTACTGGCCCAAGAGCATTCTCTACGTGGCCGGGTGGGGTATCGGCTCCGCCACCTTGAACGGAAAGTCGCTCTACCAGGACTACCAGATTCACTTCATGGTCACCCAGGGGATGCGGGATCGGAACCTGGTGGCTCACTATCCTCTGCAGGGGAAAAAGTCCCAGGCCGGCGCAGTCAACCCGGCCCTCCAGCAACTGGACTTCTACATCCGCAGTCCCGAAACCAACGACGCCAACACTCCCAACCGCGAGGTGTTCGACCACTTCTTCGCGATGGAAGTGACCTGGAAATAACCGGGCGAGGTTGCGACACTTGGCGGGGTCATGTCTTCTCGGCGATGATCCCGATCATGGGCGGCCCCGACAGGAACGTGCCCGGGTCACTTTCGCGAGCACGCCATTCGGCTTCGAAGGCGCACCGATCCGCCTCCGTCAACAAGCCGGCTGCGACCAGCCGCGGCACGTAGCCGAAGAAGAACTGCGTCGGCCAGTCCCAGAAACTGGTGCCGGGTCTGATGAACTGTACCAGCGGAACCAGGTCGACCAGGCGGCACCCGGACTTCACGACCAACCCCGGCAAGCGGGCGCCCACGTCCAGATCGCCGCCGGTAGGTTTCCAGCTCTCCTTGACCGCCGCCAGCACCCGATCGAACACCGCACTCCGCGGCTGCAGGGTGGTGGCGCGGTAGTTCAGATAGTCCCAGATCACCAGGCGGCCGCCCGGACGCAGCCCCGACACGACCCGCTCGATGACCGGGGCGGGGTCCCGCAGAAAGCAGAAGATCCAGCGGGCAAAGGCCCCGTCCAGCGAGGCGGGCTCCAGTTGCAACTCCTGGGCTCTCTCCACCCGCGCCGTGAGCTGGTCGATCCCGCGACGGCCCGCTTCGCGGACCAGAGCGGCAATGAAGCGTGGCGACTCGTCCACGGCGAGCACCCGGCCTTCGGACCCGACCCGGTCCGCCAACTCAAGAGCGGCGAAACCCGGCCCGCAGCCGAGATCCAGCAGCCGCGCACCCGTCCCGAACCCGGCGCGGTCCCAGAGGTCATGCGCTGCCTCCACCCACAAGCGGTGCTGCGTCTCAAGGCGCCGCCCCTCCTCCGGATCGGTTCCGAGAAGATAGGGCTCTTCCGACTTGCGGCCGGAATGCGTCGCTGGTTTCATGCGGTTTTCCTACATGGATTCGATTCTGAACTGGATCAATGCATCAATCAACCCGTTGATCGTCATTCGGGGTGCTTCGATCAGTTCGAACGGAGGTAGTCCCAACTGGCACAAAGCTGAACAACAGACGCAAAGTATATTCCTGACTATGAGAATCAGCGGTCACGGAATAGTTTAGCAACCGCCGGGAACCCGGCGACCGGGGGAATCCGCCGGACAGAAGATCGAGATGACGTGCCGGCAGGTCCGCGTCCGTCACGCCAGCAATTTGCAACGCATGACCGTAACGGCTTGGCCCGAGAGGGCTACGCGGTCGCCGCGAACTTCCACCTTGACGAGGCCGCCACGGACAGAGGCCTGCCACGCTGTAAATGCGGTCCTGCCGAGGCGGCGGCGCCAGTGGATTGCGAGGCAACAGTGGGTCGATCCGGTGACCGGATCCTCGTCGATGCCGGCACTCGGGGCGAAGTAGCGCGACACGAAGTCGATGCCCTCGGTCTCGGCCAACGCGGTGACAATGATGCCTCGGCAGGTAGCAACGTTTCCGAGCCGCCTGATGTCAGGCGCGAGCCGCCGCACTGTCGCCTCCGAGTCGACCTCCACGAGGTAGTCGAAGCGGTTTCGCCCAACATAGATCGGCTCGACTCCAAGGGCGCTGGCCAGGCCGTCGGGAACGGATACCGGCCGGTCCGGCTCCGCGGGGAAGTCCATTTCGATCCATCCATCGCGCAGGATCGCCGACAATCGGCCGGACCGGGTGTGGAAGACAGCCGGCGCGTCCGGGGCCAGGTGATCCTTCTCCCATAGCACGTGAGCGCTCGCCAGCGTCGCGTGGCCGCACAAGTCCACCTCCACCGTCGGCGTGAACCAGCGCAGGTCGAACGAGCCGTCGCTACGCTCTACCAGGAAGGCGGTCTCCGCAAGGTTCATCTCGCGCGCGACCCGTTGCATCCATGTTTCATCGGCAGGAGCGGGCAGCAGGCAGACAGCGGCCGGGTTTCCGCCGAAGGGTTCACTGGTGAAGGCGTCCACCTGGGTTATCGTCAACATCACGACCCCCTCTTCTGATTCAGGAGCAAAGCCGGAAACTGAGGTGAATTGGCGTTTTTTCTTCGATCCCTCAATCCATGTAAGTCATCGAGCCTTTTGCAATATTCGTCGTGCAGCGCTGGGGACGTTGTTGAATAGCTGGAATAACATGTGAAGAGCGCATAGGAAACCTTATTGAATCAAAGCCATTCAGCAGCGGCTGATCGACGTTATTCCAGTAATTCAACAACGTCCCCTATTCGCCGCTAATGAGTCAAGAGATCTAAGACCTCCCTGCTATGGGGAATTGACATTTGCTCACAACGAGTTCCTGTCTTGTGCCTCGTCGAATGTTTATTTCGCTTGCGTGACGGCAGCCGCTATGACTCTCATATGACAACTTGAATCTCACCACCGCGTTCTCGTCCTCGTCACCGGGATCCAAATTGCTTGCTACTTGGCAAACAGGTTCCTTTTCACCCCGGAGAATATACGGCAAGTAGCCCCGCTCGGTAGTTCCAGTCGATGGGTCTTGTTTCTGAATCTCATAGCAAACGTTAAAGGCGGGACCATAGCCGACGTTTTGAACCGAAATGTGCCCCGTGCCTGACCACTTATCTTCCAATATCCACTCCTCTGGGTACGGGACGCCTTCCACACCATCCGCCACTATGTCGATGTCCTCGCGTCTTTGCACTAAAAGCACCAGGCACGGCATTTGCAGTATTTCGTTTTGTTCCTGAGAAGCTTGTCGGAGCTTCAATGTGTCCCTCGCATACTTGCAAAGCAATACGGCAATTATGATTTGGACTCCGAGACCGGCGGCGTTTATTGCAAAGTCCATCTTGTTGTCCTCCCTTTATCTGGTGACACGCTGGTGACACGCTTCCGTCTCCAACTTCCGCTGCTTTCTTCGATGTTTTTGTAAATGATTTATAATAATAACTTTAGGTGGTGAGCCGCCAGGGAATCGAACCCCGAACCTACTGATTAAGAGTCAGACAATATAATTGTTTCACTACGTCTCATTCTTTCCAAGAAAGTCTCTTAAGATACTTATATAGTTGCATTTATACACCCAATGTCGTATTATCACATCCAAGAAGGTTTAGGTAAATCTGGTACCTATTGGAACCTATAAGGAACCCAATACGAGTCGAGAACCAAGAATATGGAGCAAAGATGCCCACTGCAAGACTGACAGACCGGCTACTGAAGAATCTGAAAACAGAACAAACTGTAGAAGAATTCTGGGATCAATCATTCCCCGGATCTTTTGGAGTACGGGTAAGAAAAAGTGGTCGCAAGACCTTTGTTTTTCTTTACCGAACTGGGGGTCGTCGACGACGGATGAAGTTAGGTTTATACCCCGCACTTTCGCTTGCTGGAGCCAGGGATCAGGCGTTTAGATTTCTGGGCGCAGTCCAGCGGGGAGAAGACCCGGCGGAGAAACGCACACAAGAACGCGGGGCCGGAACATTTGAGGAGTTGGCCGATTTGTACCTGGAGAGGCACGCTAGACCGTTAAAGAAGCCGGCCAGCATTAAGGAAGATACCCGCATCTTGAACACCTACTTACTGCCGGTTTGGGGCAGGAAAAATTTTCGGTCGATCACACGCTCTGACGTCATTTTTCTTCTAGACAACATCCAATTCAATCGTCAGGCTCCGGTCATGGCCAACCGAGTCAAGGCGCTGACTTCCACGATATTCAATTTTGCGCTAAGAAAGGCCTTGGTACCGCTGACATTTGCCAATCCCTGTACTCACGTAGAGTTGCCGTATAAGGAAACGAGTCGTGACCGCGTGCTGAGTGACGACGAAATCCAAGCACTGTGGAAAGATCTGGAGAACCACGCAGAACCGACCGCCTCAATCTTTCGGTTAATCCTGTTGATAGGCCAGCGACCGGGTGAAACAAAGGTCATGCGGTGGCGTGACTTAGACGACAAAAACATTTGGACCATTCCAGCGACCGCGACCAAAACCACGAGGGAACATAGGGTTCCCCTGTCAACGCAAGCGGTCGCTGTAATCGAGGAACTACGCCCCTTCAGCCGGGACTCGGAATTTGTCTTTGCGTCTCCCAGGGGTGGAAACATCCGTTGGCTTCAAAAGATGAGCCAACAGATCCAAAAGAATACGGGTTTCCATTTTCGGCCCCATGATTTGCGCAGAACGTGTGCCACCAACTTGAGCAAGCTCGGAATTGGTGATGTCACCATTGCCAGGATACTGAATCACTCGTGGCCATTGCGGCAAATGACAGCCGTGTACAACCGGTGGGATAAGCTACCAGAGATGGGCCGGGCATTACAGATATGGGGAGAACGTCTTGAGCAGATGGTCACTGGCAAACAGAGTACCAATGTGTTGGGAATATGAAAGCCCGAATGGCACAGCCCCTCGTAGTCTTGGAGAAAGAGACAGACCCACAGTTACCTATATGTGTAATCCACGTTTAGAATGCTACGTCCGTCCCGTAGGCTTTTCCAATTCTCATTGGAGCACGCTCCGGGAGAAG
>JAPVWS010000401.1 GCA_027493295.1 Candidatus Versatilivorator vitaminiformans
AAGGAGGATCTCACATGACCACGCAACAAAAAGTACCGGTTACCATCCTCACCGGCTTCCTCGGCTCCGGCAAAACGACTCTGCTCAACCGTATCTTGACTGAGGAACACGGCAAGCGCATCGCCGTGATTGAAAACGAGTATGGGGAGATCGGTATCGATCAGGGCCTGGTCATCAACGCCGACGAAGAGGTCTTCGAGATGTCCAACGGCTGCATCTGCTGCACGGTGCGTGGAGACCTGATCCGGGTGCTCAACAATCTCAACAAGCGCCGGGACAAGTTCGACTACGTGTTGGTGGAGACCACGGGGCTGGCCGATCCCGGTCCGGTGGCGCAGACGTTCTTCATGGACGACGAGCTTCGCGCCGAGTACGCGCTGGATGGGATCGTCACGCTGGTTGATGCTGCTCACATCGATCAGCAGCTCGGCCGGAGCGACGAAAGCACGGAGCAAATCGCGTTCGCGGACGTCCTCGTGCTCAACAAAACCGACCTCGTGAACAACGAGAAGCTGGACGGCCTCGAAGCCCGGCTCCGAGACATGAACCGAATGGCGCGCGTGGTGCGCAGCGAGATGGCGGACGTCCCCGTCGATACTGTGCTCAACCTCGGCGCATTCGACCTGGACCAGGTGCTCGAGCGTCGTCCCACCTTCCTCGAGCCGGAGTATCCATTCGAATGGACCGGCGTCTATTCGCTGGATATTGGCCGCTACGAACTCAGCCTGGCGGAAGGGCCTGATCCGTCGATGTCGTTGGTAGTCGTGTCCGACCAGGGTACGGACGACACTGCCCTCCGTGAGGGCGCAGAGTGGTGCGTACGGGAGTATGCCGAACCTGCCGAGGCCATTGGCCCGGGCGAAGAGTTCCCCGTCGGAAAGCATGTGAACCTGCAGCTTGATGCCCCGGGGCGCAAATCGTTCTTCCTGGATGTGGATGCGCCGGTGCAGGCCGGCTTCTACACCCAGCATCTTCCGGAAGAGTTCGATCTCCAACTGACGAACGCGGATGGAGAGGCTTTCAAACTCGGGGGCAACTTCTGCGCCGAGCCTGAATGCATAGAGGAAGGCGCGAAACGCATCAAGGGAGCGGCAGTCCCCGCCGTGGCCGAGAGAACCTGGGTCGCTCAGCACGAACACGACGACACCGTTGGCTCCATCGCTATCGAGATTGACGGCGACTGTGACCCGGGAAGGCTCAACACCTGGCTTGGCAGACTGCTCGCTGAGAGCGGTGTGGACATCTTTCGCATGAAGGGGTTCATCAGCGTCGCCGGCGAGTCGCAGCGCTTCGTCTTCCAGGGAGTTCATATGCTCTTTGACGGCCAGCCGGATCGCGAATGGGGGGACGAGATTAGGCGGAATCAGCTGGTATTCATTGGCCGCAACCTCGATGAGCGGGGCATTCGGGAGGGGTTCAAAGCATGTCTGATCTAAATGTCGACACCCCGATGGGTGTTTTTCGCCGGGGCTGGTCCGCGGCGGTCGGGGATTACGCCATCGCCGGGGGGTGGAGCCTGAATGGTGAGGCGCTGATGGTCGGTGATGCTGAGGGCGGCGTTTACGCACTCGACGGCAAGTCAGGCGCAACCGCCTGGGAGCACCCCGGTGTTCACGAAGGTGGCGTGCTGGCGATGGCGGTCCACCCGAGCCGAACCACATTCGCCACGGCCGGCCAGGACGGACGGGTCCTGGTTTGGAGCGCCGCCGAAGGTCAGGTGAGTCAGGCCATTGACGTCGGAAGCGATTGGGTGGAGAACGTGGCGTGGTCGGCGGACGGCCAATGGTTGGCGGCCTCATGCTCCCGTCAGGTTTACGTGTATGACGCAGACGGCGCGGAAATTTGGAGGTCTGAAGATCACCCCAGCACGGTCAGCGCCATCGCCTGGTCGAACGCAGGGGAGCTGGCGACGGCCTGTTACGGTCGAGTGTCGTTCTTCAACCCGACCACGGGAGCTCTTCACCAGAAGATGGAGTGGCAGGGATCCCTGGTTTCGATGGTATTAAGCTCGGACGGCGATATCGTGGCCTGCGGCAGCCAGGACAACTCGGTGCATTTCTGGCGTCGCTCCACGGAGAGGGATTCCGAGATGACGGGATATCCTGCCAAGCCGTCGGCCCTGGCTTTCGATGACAGCAGCACTCTTTTGGCCACCAGCGGAGGAGAGATAGCGACGGTCTGGAGCTTCCACGGAGACGGTCCCGAAGGCACGCGGCCCGGCAGCCTGAAGTTTCACGTTGAACCCGTCTCCACTCTAGCGTTCGCTCCCGGCGCGTTGCGTCTGGCATCGGGGGGCCGGGATGGCGCAGTGGTTCTTTGGTCGCTTCGGAAAAATGGATCCGGAGGCGCGATTGGGGCCGCGACTGTGGCGGACACAGTGGCAGAATTGTACTGGCGGCCTGACGGTAAGGCCCTGGCTGCCCTCGACGCGCAGGGTGGCGTGACGGTTTGGCGGATCGGACGGACCAAGGGCCGAATACCCCGCGTGCGCGAACCGCAGCGCCAAAGGGCGGGCAGCGGCTGAGTGTCCGCCGAACCTGGCGCCGGTTTCCCAGCAGATACCCGATTGCCAAGTTCGTTAGGTTGACCCCAACTGCCTGCCGTGCTAGGTTATCGACGTTAACAACTGAACACTCCAACCAACACCTGTCGGTGACCCGCGTTCCCATAGTCTGCCGAAACTCTTCGGCGACAACCTATGGACAATGCGGGACAAAAGGAAATCCGGTGCAAATCCGGTGCGGTCGCGCCACTGTAATTGGCGAGACGCTCTCCCGTTGGTATCCCTGCAAAGCGGGATGTACACGAAAACCACTGTCCGCCCAGTGCGGATGGGAAGGTGGAGAGTCGTCGCTATCAGCCATGAGCCAGGAAGCCTGCCTCAGGTGGATTCTGGCTGCACTTCGCGGAACGAGTGAAGCGGATTTACCGGTAAATCGGGCATGGCTGACCAATGCGACAGGATGCCCGTGAATACGCCCCGTTCACCAAGTGCGGACGGGGCTTTTGCTGTGCCCTCGAGAGCCGATTTGCCCCCGGCCGACGCAGGCAACGCCCATTCCGTTTCACCCGAACCGGTGGGCCGGACGCTAAGGGACAGTGTTCACTGGCAACTCAACAAAACGTCTAGGAGGACAAACATGAGAAAATTATCGATACGGCGTTTCAAACCCGCAATGGCCGCAGGAGTCGGTCTTGTATTGCTGTTGGCGGTGGCCTGCGGGGCTCCCGCAGCGCCCAGCGAGCCGGCTCCGCCAGCGGCGGTCAGTAACCCACAGCCAACCGCGCCGGCCGCCGCCGCGCCTCAACAACCGGCCCCGACCGCCGTTCCGGCCCAACAATCGGAATCGTCGTCCCCGGCGCAACCTCAGGCCGAGTCAAAAGCTGACACCACCCTGGATCGGCCCACGCTGAACGCCGGCGTCATCTGGCTGGACAGCCCCCTGGATCCGGTTGAGAGCGGCTGGGTCGCGAACCAATCGGCAATGTCGGAAAACCTGTTCCGGCTGTCGGGAAGCACCCTCAGTCCCGAGCCGTGGCTGGCAACGGGAGCCGAGCATGTGGATCCTTTGACCTGGGAAATCGAAATCCGGTCGGGCGTCCAGTTCCACAATGGCAACCCGTTGGATGCTGAAGCGGTCAAGGCTTCCCTGGAAAGGACCATCCGCCTGTCGCCAGCATCGGCGGAGTCGCTGGCCATTGACAGCATCTCCGTCAAAGACGAGCAGACGATCATCCTGACCACCGCCGAACCCCGGCCTACGTTGCCCGGGCTGCTGACCGCCCCGGCCACCGCGATCACCGACGCGGCGGCAGCCGACGCCGCCGGCGAGGGCAACTTCATCGACGCCGGCGCCTTGACCGGGC